>JBDNFX010000057.1:0-8395 GCA_041689575.1 Kapaibacterium sp. (SeqCode) | reverse complement strand
GAAGGTTTGGAATTCCCACTAACTTTAAAAGTAAAAAAGCTCCACCAATTGAAAATACTGCGGCTGGAATTCCAAAAAGGTAGGTTGTTTTCCAATTGATATCTTTAAACAAAAAGACTGTTTTAAATAAACTAGTTGCTAGATGCACAATAGCAGTAATCCCTATAGCAGATTCGATTGGAAAAGTAATACCTAACACCGGCATTAGAACACTTCCTAAACCAAATCCTGAAAAGAATGTTATAACCGATGCTACAAACGTAACGATAACGATTATAATATTGTCAATAAATGAGGATAAATGTAAAAGTATTTCCATAGAATTCCAAAAAAAAGCCTGTAAACAATATACAGGCTTTACAAAATATAAGGAATAAATAAATTACCCTTTTAAAGCTTCTGCTCCACCGACAATTTCTAACATTTCCGTTGTTATTGCTGCTTGACGGGCTTTGTTATAACTCAATTTAAGAATCTTGATTAAATCATTTGCGTTATTAGTTGCAGCATCCATTGCCATCATTCGTGCAGCTTGTTCTGCAGCATTTGATTCGAGAAGACCTTTCCAAACTTGTAAATTTAGATACTTTGGTAATAAAGTGTCTAAAATTTCTTCCCTATTTGGTTCATAGATATAATCAACAGTTTTCCTTTTCTTCTTTGTACCTTCGGCAGTTACTTCAGGTAAAATAGGTAAAAGCTGTTGAATTGTAGGAATTTGTCTAATCAACGATTTAAATTCACTATAAATCATTTTTACTAAGTCATATTCAAAATTTAAAAATCCATCGGAAAGTAAGGAAGCAATTGAAAATGCCGTTGAAAATTCTAATTTAGCAAATATATCAGGAAATCTGTCTTGAACATAATTTTCAGTTTTTGCAATTGCCAATACAGACTTTTTGCCAACTAAAACTAAAGATATTTTTGCAGAAGGATACATTTTCTTAAGCTCTTGAATATGTAGCATTGCTGAACGAAGAATTGTTGTGTTAAATCCACCACAAAGTCCACGATCAGAAGTAATAATTAAAAAAGCGACGGAAGTAACTTCTTTACGTGCTTGAAAAAATGGATGTGCAAATCCTTCTTCCGCCATTGCTAAATTCGAAAGTATTTCCGAAAGCTTCGTAGCGTACGGTCTGGCTGCCAAAATAGCATCTTGGGCACGACGCAATTTAGAAGTTGCAACCATTTTCATAGCAGACGTAATTTTGGAAGTATTTTGAACAGAAGTTATCCGTTGTCGAATATCGCGTAAAGTTGCCATATAAATATATTTTTAATTTCTCATTAGATATATTGCCATAGTTTTTGAAGGTATTGTTGAACATAGTCTTCAACTGCGTCTTCTAAACTCGTTGGCTTTGTATAAATATCATTTGAACGCAGCGATTCCATCGAAGCCTGCGTAAAATTCTGATATTGTAGTTTTAAATGGTCTGGCATTGGTACATATCGAATGTCAACTTTTTTACCCATTGCCTGAAAGACACTTTTCATAAGGTCATTCCAAGAACGCGCAATTCCAGTCCCAAGATTATAAATGCCTTTTACATTTTGAGAAGTGTATAAGTCCCACATTGTATTTACAACGTCTTTTATGTAAATAAAATCACGAACTTGTTCACCATTTGCATATTCTGGCGTATTCGATTCAAAGAGTTCTACAAAACCCCTTTGCTGTATTTGCATATAGGCTTTATACACCATTGAAGCCATTTCATTTTTATGATATTCATTCGGACCAAAAACGTTAAAGTATTTTAACCCAATAACTTTTGATTCTAATTGATTTGTGTGGATCCAGCAGTCAAAAAGATGTTTGGAAAAACCATACATATTTAATGGTTTCAAATTTTGGTTAAAGTCATCTTTATACCCTTCTTCACCTAATCCGTACGTTGCAGCACTACTAGCATAAATGAATTTGCAACCATTTTCAAAAGCATAGTTTGCTAGTACTTTCGAATATTCAACATTATTATCGAATAAAAAATCTGCATTTCGTTCTGTAGTAGTTGAACACGCACCCATATGAACTATTGAAACTATCGATCTACCATAGAATCCTTTTAGAATTTGATCTCTAAAATCTCCAATTGGTATTATAGTGCTAAATCGTTTTCCAACAAGGTTTTTCCATTTCTGTTCGGTACCAAGTCTATCGACAATGATAATATCGTTAATATTATTATCATTGAGTTTTTTTACAAAACTACTTCCGATAAACCCAGCACCGCCAGTAACTACAACCATTTATTTTCTTGTTGAAGGTGAACTGAAACGAGCTACAAATTTTTCAATAGCATCATCTAAACGTGCACCAATTTCTTTAGTAATTTCTTTTTTCTCAGCAATACCATCTAATACATCAGCATAACCACTACGCATCGTATCAATAAATTCAATTTCAAATTGACGCAGTGAATCAGTTTTGAAATCATCTAAAATACCTTTAGTAGCACAATAGATAATAACAACTTGTTCTTGAACTGGTACTGGAGAATATTGACGTTGTTTCATAATTTCAGAAAGTGCATATCCACGAGTCAATTTTTGTTGTGTAGATTTATCTAAATCTGAACCAAATTTAGCAAAAGCTTCTAAGGCTCTAAACATAGCTAATTCTAATTTCAAAGGACCTGCTACTTTTTTCATAGCTTTGATTTGTGCATTTCCACCCACTCGAGAAACCGAAATACCGATATTTAATGCTGGACGAATACCTGCATTGAAAAGATTTGGTTCAAGATAAATTTGACCATCGGTAATAGAAATTACGTTTGTTGGAATATATGCAGAAACGTCACCAGCTTGTGTTTCAATAACTGGAAGAGCAGTTAAAGAACCTCCACCTAATTCGTCAGACAATTTTGCAGCACGTTCTAATAAGCGAGAATGCAAATAAAATATGTCCCCAGGGTATGCCTCGCGTCCCGGTGGACGACGCAACAATAAGGAAACTTGACGGTATGCTGCAGCTTGTTTTGTTAAATCATCATACACAATCAATGCATGTCTTCCATTATCACGGAAATATTCTCCCATTGAAGAACCGCTATATGGGGCAATGAATTGAAGAGGTGCAGGATCAGAAGCGTTTGCCGCAACAATAATAGTATAAGCCATTGCACCGTGTTCTTCTAATGTTGCAACAACATTAGCAACAGTTGAACCTTTTTGTCCTATTGCAACATAAACACAATACACAGGTTGTATACCGTTCTTTTTTGCTTCTTCAGTATGAGTAAATTTCTGATTGATGATTGCATCCAGAGCAATAACTGTTTTACCGGTTTGTCTGTCTCCAATAATCAACTCACGTTGACCACGACCAATTGGAATAAGAGCATCGACTGCTTTAATACCAGTTTGAAGGGGTTCAGTTACAGGCTTTCTTTGAATTACCCCAAGTGCTTTTCTTTCAATTGGCAAAGTCTTTTTAGTGTTTAAATCTCCTTTTCCATCAATTGGAATACCAAGAGGATTAACAACGCGACCTAATAATTCTTCACCAACAGGAACAGACGCAATTTTTCCAGTCCGTCGAACTGTATCTCCTTCTTTCACTAATCGATCATCTCCAAAAAGTACAACACCTACGTTGTCTTCTTCAAGGTTTAAAACCATACCTTGAACACCATTTGGAAATTCAACTAATTCAGAAGCCATTACTTTCATAAGCCCGTAAACACGCGCTACACCATCTCCAACTTGGAGAACGGTACCTACTTCGTAAATATCGACATCTTTTTCAAAACCGGAAAGTTGCCTACGTAGAATCGCCGATATTTCTTCAGGACGAATTTCAGCCATAATGACACCTTATCTTCAAAATGTTATAGTAATATTGCTTATTAATTTTTGCTCAAGAGCAAATATCCGACTAAGAACGGCATTATTGCTAAGACACCTAAGCCAATTGCAATTAAAAATGCCAATTTCTCTTTTTGTTTTTTATCTAAATCAGGGTCAAATAACTTTTTAAAGGTTATAAACAACCAAGGAACAACAACAATCACAACAACTGAAATTACAATTGTTGCAAGTAAATCTGTTGCTGTTATATTTTCAAACATTATAGTAATTCTTCGTTTCTCACACTAACGGTGATTCTTGAATCAGTTTTTTATAAAGTTGTTTTAACTGATACTGTAATGAACCATCAATCACTAAATCCTTAATTTGAACCTTAGCTCCGGCTTTTAAACGTTGATCCACTTCAAAAGAGGAAACAATGGTTTTACCTGTTCTTTTGGCGAGAGCATCAGAAATAGAATTTTCTAATGTATCACTAAGTGCTACTGCACTATAAACTGTAACTGGTAATATGTTGTAAACTTCGTTGTAGAGGACTATAAATGCATTTACAATTTCTAAAAATAGTTTTTCACGTTTCTTTTCAGTTAATAACACTAAAAAACTGAAAACAAGAGGATCTACTTTGGCTTCGAATATCTCTTTAAGAATAGCTTCTTTTTTTCTATGTTGAACAACTGGGCTGTTCATAAGCGCTAGTAATTCTTTAGAAGATTTAACTACTTCTCTAATAAATTTTAAATCCTCTAAAACTTTGTCTGCTAATCTAGAAGTCGGTTGAATCTTAGAAAAATCGAAATGCGATTGGTCACTAACACTACCTTCGTGTAAAGCTGTGCCTAACAATGCAAGTGCATAACGACGTGCTATTTTAGTATGTACCATAGTAATTAGTTTTGAGAGACTTGATCTACAAATTTGTTAATAAACTTCGTATGTTGATCAGCATCAATAGTTTGTTCTAATATTTTTTCTGTAGCAGAAACAACAAGAGTTGCTATTTCAGAACGTAAGTCACGAAATGTAATTTCTTTTTGACGGTTAATTTCTCTAGTAGCTTCTTCAATTTTTGCTTTTTTTATGATTTCAGCAGCGTCGGTTGCTTCACGAGTCATTTGTTCAGCACGCGTACGGCCATCTTTAAGTAGATTCATCATTTCATTATGTGCATTCGCTAATTTTGCTTGAACATCAGCGAGTGTTCTATCTGCTTCTTCGCGGGATAACTTTGCTGAAGAAATTTCAGATGCTATATTTTCTTCACGAAGTTTAAGTCCTTGTAAAATAGGTTTGAATCCAAATTTTCCAAGTACAGCAAGGAATAAAATGAAGTTAATCAATGTCCAAACGATAAGACCCGGCGAAAAATTTAAAAAATTATCCATAGTTATAGTATAGGATCAATTATATGTAGATTCTAAGTACTTCAAAAGAATCTTAAATACGAAATTCTAAAAATGATAGAATAGGTTGTAGAAATGTTACCACACTACAACCATTCAATTATATCTGCTTTAAATAAGAATTGCCTATTTAAACGCAAGAAGAATACAAACAATAATTGCGAAAAGTGCGGCACCTTCAATAAGAGCTGCTGCAATAATCATTGTTGTACGTGCATCTCCAGCTGCTTCTGGTTGACGACTTGCTGCTTCTAAGGCTGCTGCTCCAAGACGACCGATTCCAGAACCTACACCAAAAACTGTAATTCCAACTCCAAGACCTGCTGCTAAATAAGCCATAGCTTTTGCTAATTCACCCATTTTGGTTATCCTCCAAAAACAATAGAATATGATAAATATTTAAATACAATAAACGCCAATTTTAATGATGAGCATGTTCTTCTTTTGCATGGTCACCTATTGCTAACCCAATAAATACTGCTGTTAACAATGTAAAGATATATGCTTGTAGAAACGCTACTAACAACTCTAGAAAATATATAAAGACTGAAAATGGAACTGCTATCGGAGCCCATATCAAACTTTTAAAGAATAAAATTAAGCCTACTAAGGAAAGTAATATAACATGACCTGCTGTCATATTTGCAAAAAGACGTACAGTAAGTGCGAAAGGTTTAGTAAATAAACCTACTATTTCAATAGGAACCATAATTGGTGCCAACCATGCTGGTGCACCTCCTAATAGATGATGGAACCACGCTTTTATACCCGATTCTCGAATCGCTGTTAAATTTATAACAATAAAAGCAGTAATTGCAAGCGCTGCGGTTACTCCAATTGCACCGGTATATGTATGCATACCCGGAAATAGTCCTAGTAAATTTGCTCCTAAAATAAAGAAAAACAGCCCTAAGAAATAAGGCATTAATCTTTCTCCAACCTTTTTGCTTCCAACATTTTGCATTACTACTTCATCGCGAATATAGACAATAACCGTTTCTAACAAATTGTGTAATCCTTTTGGAGCAGCTCCTTTACTTTTTTTAGCTTTTCTACCAGCTATAAAAAAGAAAAAGAATAACAATAACATTACTGCCCATTGGTAGAATACAAGATTAGTGATCGATAAATCGAACCAAGGTTTTGATTCAGTTTCAGTTGAAATTATCTGGTTTTTTTTGTCAAATGTAAATTTGCCACCATCTATAAGAGCTTTTGAAGTTGGGTAATAGTAAAATTCATTTCCGTTTGTGTAGATCATGTGCGGTAGATCTGTCAAATGATAAGGACCCCAATATCAGCCGTGCTGGTCGCATAATTCACGAAGTAAATGTTCAAATACTTGTTCTTGAGGAACATTTGAAAGGTCGTGTGAGATTTGACCTTCATGTTTAGAAGTTTCAATTTTTAACGAATCGAATGCTTCATTTTGTCTAGAAGTATGCCCAGCTTTATGTTGTTCAGAATGTTCAGCAAACAGTTGTTCAGTTGGTTTCATATACATCAAAAGCTCAATGGGGTTTGTAATTGAATATTATTGAAAATCATTTTTTTTTTCAGTCTTTTGTATTTTTTTTCTGCGTTCGAATGAAAAATGAAGTAAGAAAACTTCTACCATTTGGGAAACAAAGATTCCAACAACTAATGTAATCATCATTACAAGATGATTGAAATATTCAATTGTTAATGCAATTCCAACTAAAATGGTGATTGAAACAACACGAACAACCATGCTCCCAATTACTATAGAAATGCACTTGGACATTTCTTCACGTTTCATACCAATATTGCCAGTTATAAACCCAATATACGAATTTAAAACACTTATGATAATTGGTAATGAAACAGAAATAATTATAGAATAATTCACGTTTGTTTATATATCTTTTTCAAACAACGATATTATTTTGGCTTAATTACAGTTCTTATAAATGATATCATTGCTATAGTGCTAAAGAGTAATAAACTGATTATTAATCCAAATGGTTTTGTGTGCAACCATTCGTCAATATAATAACCTATTATTAAACCAATGAGCAAGGTAATTGCCATTTGAAACCCTAGTCCCACATATGGAACTAATTGTTTGATGACAGTACTTTTAGTAGAGTTTTGTTTCATTAGAACTGTACGTAACTTTAATATCGTGGTACAGATGTACAAAAATACTACTTTCTGAACAGATAACAAAGTATTTTGTACTATTTCCATGTTTCAGACTTAAATTTTAGAACGTACAGGATATATGTTTAAACTATTTACCCGTTGTTTTTTTTCATAAGAAAATCTTTTACTGCATCAATATTTGGTTTGGGAGCTGGTGAAGAATCTTTTAACGAAGAATCTTTCAATTCAGACAATACTTTATTTTTGTTTGCAGTTCTAGGATCAGTCCCTAAAGTAGGGTCATCTGGTGAAAACAAGAAGTCATCTTTCTTTTCAGGAGTTGTAGGTGCTGAATTAGAATCTTTGAGATTTAGTTGTTGACGTTGGTTCGCTTCTTTCTGTTCACGAGAAATAGTTGCCATAAGTTCTGGTGATAATATATCTCTGAATTTATCGAAAATCAACCCACGAGTGAAGGGTTTTGAGATAAAATCTACAGCACCATTCTTAATTGCCATTGTTAAATTTTCAACATCAGGAGAAGCAGTAACTATAATTACTGGTGTTTCTTTAATTGCTTTTATATGTTTAATCATTTTCAATGTTAAATGCCCTGAAATTTCTGGCATTAAAACATCTAAAAGAATTATAACTGGCTTAACTTCTAAGGCTAATGCAACTCCTTCAAATCCATTTGAAGCAACAATGGGAGTAAACCCAAAACTTTCTAAAGTTTTCATTAATATACGTTGCATCCAAACATCGTCATCAATAATTATTGCAGGATATTTACTCATAAAATGTCAGTAGTTATATTGAAAAGAAAAGTGTTATAATTAAGTAAATCAATCACTACATAAATACTTGTTTATTGGTATAGACAATTTTATTACTACTACCTACAAATGTACTAAAAAATTTTGAACTATCTTTTAAATTCATTTGTTTTAAAGGCAATATTTATATCAATGCAAATTAACGATTTGTCTTCCATTCATTTTTTGTATTTTTGTATTCTACAGCATCAACTATAACTGTTTACCAATTTGAGAAACTACTATGTT
>JBDNFX010000056.1:0-13918 GCA_041689575.1 Kapaibacterium sp. (SeqCode) | reverse complement strand
TGAAGTCTTCCTATAAATTCAGACACGTATCCTATGATAGTTATAAGTATATTTGGAAGTGGCACTCGAATTATGAGTTTTTTATCTACAGCTTTTTGAGTAGCAGAAATTATATCGTTCCATGTATAATATTGTTTTGAAGTTATATAATATGTTTTTGAAATTGCTTTCAAAGTAGTAGAAGCAATATAGATTCCTCGTACTAAATCTGAAACGTGAATGAGACTTAACACTTTCGAATCAAATCCCATAATTGGAGCTATAAAACCATTTGAAATCAAGCGTAAATATCCATATATAGCTTCATCTCGCGGACCATATACCGAAGGTGGACGGATAATTGTAATTGGAAAATATTTAGAATAGGTCCGAACAAGATATTCTGCTTCTAATTTACTTTTTCCATATCTTGTTAGTGGTTCTAAAAGATCATCATCTTCGTTAGTAGGAAAATCTACATTCGGCGAAGGTTGGGCTACCGCTAAAGAGGAAATATGAACAAATCGTTGTAAATTTGCATTTACTTCTTTAATTGCATCTAATAACTGTTTTGTTACAAGCACATTCCCTTTATAAAAACCATCGTAGCTTAAAGAGGCGAGTACTCCTGCAGAATGCACTATTATATCTTTGTTTTTTACAACTGATTGCAGAAAATCAACATCGGAATAACTTCCGAAACACTTTTCAATATTCTTTCCTTCTAACCAACGAAGGTTCGATTCTTTTCTTAACAATACCGAAACTGTATATCCTTTTTCTATATACAAATCTACAAGATGACTCCCTACAAAACCTGCAGACCCCGTTATTAATGCATTCATAGTACAAATGTACGGAAATTTTTGGAATGTCAGCAATATGACATATATGCAGAAACTACTGACAGTACGATTTTAAATTCCTAACATCTTGGCATAATTTCGTCTTCATATCTATACTTTTTGCTAATGGCACGATCTTGATAGTATACTAATTAGCTCAAATTTTAAATTATATTGGAAAAAATACAATGGGAAAAATCATTGGAATTGACCTTGGTACAACAAACTCAGTTGTAGCTGTTATGGAAGGTTCAACACCCGTCGTGATAGCAAATTCAGAAGGATTACGCACTACTCCTTCTATAGTCGGATTTTCTAAAAATGGGGAAAGAGTCGTTGGTCAAGCAGCGAAACGTCAATCTGTTACAAATCCAAAAAATACTATTTATTCAATTAAACGTTTTATGGGACGCCGTCAAGATGAAGTAAGTGAAGAAGCTTCAATGGTGCCATACAAAACAACATCTTCTGGTGGTACTGATTCAGTTAAAGTAGACATTGATGGACGTTTGTATTCTCCTCCTGAAATTTCAGCAATGATCCTTCAAAAAATGAAACAAACTGCTGAAGATTATTTGGGACAAAAAGTTACTGAAGCCGTTATTACCGTTCCTGCCTACTTTAATGATGCTCAACGTCAAGCAACAAAAGATGCTGGTGAAATTGCAGGTTTAACTGTAAAAAGAATTATCAACGAGCCAACAGCCGCAGCCCTAGCTTACGGTTTAGACAAAAAAGGTAAAAATATGACTATTGCAGTCTATGACCTTGGTGGTGGTACCTTTGATGTATCGGTTTTAGAAATTGGTGATGGTGTATTCCAAGTGAAATCTACGAACGGTGATACTCACTTAGGTGGTGATAATTTTGATCATAAGTTAATTGATTTTCTTGCCGATGAATTTGTTAAATCAGATAGTATTGATTTACGTAAAGACCCAATGGCATTACAACGCCTTCGTGAAGCAGCTGAAAAAGCGAAAATCGAACTTTCTCAAATGCTTCAAACTGATGTTAACTTGCCGTTCGTAACTGCAACTCAAGATGGTCCAAAACACTTAAATGTAAATATTACACGTGCAAAATTTGAAACTCTTTGTGCTGATTTATTCGACAAAACCCTAAAACCATTAGAAAATGCACTTCGCGACGCTAAGGTTACACCAAGTCAGATTGACGAAGTAATATTAGTTGGTGGTTCTACAAGAATTCCTAAAATTCAAGAATTGGTAAAAAACTTCTTTGGTAAAGAACCTTCAAGAAATGTGAATCCTGATGAAGTTGTTGCTTTAGGAGCTGCGGTTCAAGGTGCTGTACTTTCTGGTGATGTTACTGATGTATTATTAGTAGACGTAACTCCATTAAGTTTAGGAATTGAAACATTAGGTGGTGTAACAACTACAATGATTCCTGCAAATACAACAATCCCAACTAAAAAAGCGGAAACGTTTTCAACTGCTTCTGATAGCCAAACTTCTGTAGAAATTCATATCCTTCAAGGTGAGCGTTCTATGGCAAGAGACAACCGTTCACTAGGTAAATTCCACTTAGATGGCATTCCTCCTGCACCTCGTGGAATTCCTCAAGTAGATGTAACGTTCGATATTGATGCTAACGGGATTTTAAATGTATCTGCTAAAGACAAAGCTTCAAATAAAGAACAAACAATTCGTATCACTTCTTCGAGCGCTTTAGAAAAAGATGAAATTGAAAAAATGAGAAAAGATGCTGAGGCTAATTCTAACGAAGACAAAAAACGTAAAGAAGAAATCGAAATCAAAAATAAAGCTGATAATTTAGTCTATTCTACTGAAAAACAATTGAATGAACTCAAAGATTCAATGTCAGAAGAAGATAAAACTAAAATTGAAACTGCTAAAAATGAACTTGCAGAAGCATTAAAAACTGATACAAACATCCAAGGTGCTATGGATAATCTTAATAATATTTGGTCAGACGTTTCTACAAGGATGTATCAAAAAGAAGCACAAACACCTCCTCCAACTGAAGGAGCAACTGAAGATACTTCTACAGCGGATCCAAAATCAAAAGTAGAAGAAGCAGATTATACAATCGTTGACGATAAATAGTTATAAACAATCTATAAACGTAAAAAGCCCTCTTTCGAGGGCTTTTTACGTTTACTAAAATAACACTATTAATAACTTGTTAGAATTATTACTAAAGAACCACCAAATCCTAACTCATATATATTACCAATTTGGCAATCAAATTTAAACACAAATGCACCAATAGTCGAGTCTGATAAAAAACATGTTGTTAGATTAGAATATTAAGAACTAAAATTATTTGTTAAGTTAATTTTACTTAACAGCTTTACCGTTCCGTTATCTGTAACTGAATATCTGTAAATAAAATTAAGTCCCGCTTCACCATAAGCTACAAATATAAATGACTTTGGATCATTAGCCCCCTATCCCTCTGCCCCGCACCACTTTGGGGAGAGGGGGTGATTTCCGAAAACGAAAAGACACCCAAATTGGGCGTCTTCGTAAGAATATTCTTTTCTAAAATTTCACATACTTATTGAATCATCAATGATGTTCGAATAGTTCTTCCATTCTGCAGTTTAATTTCTAAAAACCGAATACCCGTTGGCAAGCCTACTAAAGAAACGACTACATTACTTTTAGTTTGTTGGATTATTGGAAGTTGAACGGAAATTCCAAGAATATTAGAAGCAGTTACTTCAAGTACTTCTTGCTCAATTCCTGTTAAGTGAACTACATCTCTACTTGGATTTGGGAACACAAATACGTTTGTTTGATCTGAATTTTCTACTGAAACGGGAACAACTCCAATTTCGATATTATCTACAAACCAACCTCTGGAATGTTGAATAGGTCCTGCACTGAATACAAACCTTGTAAACAGGGTATCTCCGTTATTACCACTTAGAGGTAATACTTCATATTTCCAAGCATCAGGTGTTAATAGATTTGCTTCCCAAGGTAGATAGTCCGTTGCATTTCTTTTCGAAATCGTAGTCCAATTTTTTCCCATATCTTTAGAAATTTGAACAAAACCAGTATCTGAACGATGAATAAATGCTGCTTCCCAAAAAATCAATGTTGGAGATTGAGTACCACTTTGAATTACAGGAAACAACCACATTGTGTCTTGTTGGCCTGCTCTATAATTTGCATTTGGAACATTCTTCATAGAAAAACCATCGACACCAGCACCAAAGAAAAATTCATTAGTTCTGCCCCATCTACCTCGTTTAAAGTAATTTTTTTCTGAAGAATTTACATCATCATAAAATGCAGTTGTGAATGGACCTGAAAAGACTAATACTGCATTACTAAGAACACTATTGTTTTTTGGATTTGAACCATCGGATGCCTTCATTTGATAAACATACCAACCCGGTTCATCTGGAGTGTCAGTAAAAGTAATAACTTTATTGGTATCAGTAGTTGAAACTAATATCTCTTTTAAAAACACACTATCTCTATACAATTGAATAGAAGTTAGGTTTACTAAAGCAGTTAACGAATCAGAGCGCAGCCGTGGCATTAAGGTTTCTAAAGTAATCACTTTCCCTTGAGAACCAACACCATTTATAATAGTTGGTTTATCAGGATTTGGAGATCCACCGGCAAACGCAGAGCCTTTTTGGGGAGAAGAAGAATCAGATCCACTTACTACAATTAACTCGTAATGATATTCTTTATAGCGATCTAAACCAGTATCTATAAAAAAGTTCATAGACGAAGGTAATGATGTAACATACACTGAGTCTCTATAGAGTTCATAAGTGAACTCTGTTGGTAATAAATCCTGTCCAAATGATCTTTTTGTTGGTATAACCCACTGAGTACGGAGTGATGTTGGTTGATCTGGAATTGCTCTTACAATAAAAGTACTCGAAGGTTCAGGAGCCTTTACATTTATATACGCAGTATATACATCGTTGTCGGCAAGATTTGCTCCACTTGCAGAATTTCTCATATCTACCCAAGATGGATAGACCTTTCCATTGTAAAATGCACAACCACTGTAATCACCTGCAAAAGTTCCACCAAATGGATTTCTTCTTAAATCCATTGCGACATCTGAAACTTGTCTATCCGACCAAGTCTCACCAGCATCGTTGGAATAACTCACGAAACATTCGACCAACATATTTTCTGGATCGTTGCGAGAATCTGAATACATTACTGCAATTTCACCGGTAATTGGGTCAATTGCTAACCAAGGCCAAAACTGATCGTTTGTAGTATCGGAATGAATAATTTTCGGAGAAGACCAAGTATTTCCATTATCTACCGATTTTGAAAAATAAATGTTGGGTACTTTATCTGCAGACCAAACTAAATATATGTTCCCATATCCATTTGTTCCTTGTGTAACATTACACCCAAACGTAGGATAACTTTCTGCTCGAACAGTACCTTTTAATCTATTCTGCGTATTACCATTGATTGTTGAAGGGATTCCTTGTGTATTTTTTCTATGAATAATTCGTGGTGGTGAAAAAGTTGCACCTTGGTCAAAAGATGCAGAAAAGCCAATTCCTTTTTCTATACCGTGATTCCAAACAACAAAAAGCTCTCCTTGAGGTCCGGTACAAGTAAGTGGGAAACTTTGCCCAAAAGTGGTATCTTCAGAACTACCAGATAAACGATTACTTACGGTCACTGCTTCAGTCCAAGTTGTGCCTTGATCTGAAGAGCGAGAAACAACAATTTGAGTTGAAGAATCTTTAGGGATGACTCTTTTCCAAGGAATTGATAGCCAACCTAATGTTGGTGATGATAAAGAATTATCTACTTGAACATAATATTTATCTTCAAATGCAGAATCTAAGGTTGGTTCGTCGAGATGAACAATAACTGGATTGTGTTTCAAATCCCAAGTATTTCCACCATCACGAGTTCTACTTACAAAAACACCATTTCTACCAGAAAGTACACCGTTTGAACTTGTTCCTATGTTGTTAAAACCTCCGTAACATAGATAACCAATCCCATCGTTTGAAAATGCGACAGAAGGATCGTTAGTAGAACGCCAGGCAGCATTGTTGTAAGGTTTTCCAAGGTTTGTATTTTCCCAAGTTTTCCCACCGTCCTTTGATATGTACACCCACGTAGAAGAATTCGCTCTGTAATCTACTGCAGAAGAAATTAAATTCAATGGATTTGTTGGGTTTACAGCTATTGAAGATTCATTTTGAGTAGGGTTTGGGTCAGAGCCATCAAAGGCCATAGATACATTCACGAAAATTGGAGGTAATAACGAAGACTGTGTAAAAGTTGGAATTAAAAATGGTCGTATTGTTCCAATTTTCTTTGTATGTTTTCCAATTGATGGAAACTTCGATGTTGGTTCAGGTAATGGATGTGCTCGGTTCATCATTGATTGAAAACGTGCATCAATGGTTTCTTTGTCTTTAGTTTGTGAATAAACCTGAATAAAACCAAAGCAAAACAAGAGTAAAAGTATTTTATACATAGATTTTTATAGTTAATGAACATTCTTTGACAATTTACCATTTTTTTAAGAAACATTACAGTACCACAAAGCACTTAATAAATCTATTTATGACGCAACTGAAGACACTATTCAAAAAAAAGACGCCTAAACAAGGCGTCTAATGTTAGAAAGTGCCCAAAATCTACTTATTGTAAAAAATCTAATAGAGATTGTTGAAACATATTCGAACCAACTTTCAATGAATATTGTAGAGTAAGTTCCGTTTTTTGTAAATCTGTAACTGTTTTCGCATAATCAGTATCAACTTCACGAGATTTAAACTCACGTAACCGAGTTAACTCAGTATCGGATTGTTCTGTCATCGACTGTAAACGAATAATTTGCATTCCAACATTTGAAATTGTAGCATTCATTTCTTCGTATTTTTTCGATATTTCTTGAATAGAATCAATTACTATCGCCAATTCACTAGCAGTATAGTTTTGGTTTTCTTGTTTTGGCGTACCGTCTTCGTTAAATGCCATAGCATTATATAACTTTATAACGGTATCAAATACCGAAGTTCCATTTGTTCCTCCAAAGGCTGAAGTAGCTAATACATTTACTTGTTCGGTAGATGTAACTGAAGTATTGACTAAACGAGGTTGTAAGTTTCCTTTAAATAGAACCGTTAAACCCGATTGATTCGATACATCTTGAGTTCCACTTACTAATTGAAATGGATTTGAATCAATATCTGCAGGTACAACTCCCGGAGGTAGTGTAGCAGGCACTTCAATAGATTGAGCAGTAGTTTTCGTTCCAGAAAAAAGAAATTTACCGTCAAAATCTTGATTTGCATTTCGAATTAAATCTGCTAATTTATTCTTAATATTAACAGCCAGTGTTGGAATTTTATCAAAATTAGTTGCATTCGTAGTTTCTTGAGCAGTAAGTCTAATTTCAAGTAAACTATCTGCAACAAACGTTAATGCTTCTTCTCCAGCACGTAAATCATCTAATGCTCTATCAATAGATAATTGATGTTTTTCAGACCGAGCGATTAAATTTGAAATTTGACCAGCTGCTGCAAATTTTTCAGGGGTATTCGAAATACTCGTTAACTGAGAACCCGTTTGCAGTTGAACTTGTTGATTGAAACGTATTGCTTGTAATTGTTGCAAAGATCGTTCGAACGAAAAAGTCATTGAATTTAAAGTTGTTCTCATTTTTATTCCTTATCGTCCAAGATTAATTATCGTTAAAAGAGCCTCATTTGCAGTAGTAATAACTCTTGCAGAAGCTTGAAAAGCACGTTGATGTTTTAATAAATCAACAGTTTCTTCGTCGAGATTTACACCAAAAGCATTTTCTCTTTGAATGGTTAATTGTTCGGCAACTAACGAAAAAGCAGTCATACCAGATTGGGCATCAGCACCAATATTCCCTAACTCAGAATATGTGTGATTTAAAAAATTTGCAGCCGATCTACCTGAAATGATAGTTTGGTCGGTAGATAAATTAGAAATAGCTCTTGCAATATTTGCATTTCCGGGTTCATTTGCACCGTCAGAAAGAGCTAATCTTCGTGGTTGACCAGCAATTGAAGTTGCAATTTGAATATTTCGTGCTGAAATTGAACCACCACCTTGAGCTTCAAAGAAATTCAAACCTGGTGGAGGACCAGCTGGGTCATCTAACCCATAACCCGTAGAAAACAATGCATTTACTCTAGTTCCGATTGCATTCGCTAAATCGTTAAAACGACTCATCAAGGTATAACCACCACTTGAATCTTGGTCGTCAAGTGTTTGATTGTAATGTTTCAGAAAAGATGCAAATTCACCAGAATTGGGAGTAACTACCGACAATTGATTACCTACTGAATCGATTCGAGCAAAAAATGCAGATCTTTCTCCACTTGGTGCTACCGATTCTCGTAAATCAATTTTATAACTTTCAGTACCTGCAATAACAGGCATATTTCCAAGATTAATATTTATTGCTCCACCTTGATCGTTAGAAACAGTAACATCTCCAAATTTAGACAATTGAATTAATCGTTCAGATCGTTGATCAACAAAAATTGCTGCAGCTTCTTCTGAAGGGAATTTTCCAATTTCTTTATTGAGGTTTGCAATTTCATTCGTAAGTCTGTTAACTTCTTGAACACTAAAACGAGTTTTCACAAACATATCCGTACGTAGTTCAGAAGCGCGTTGATCAATATCTCTAAAGGTTTTCACAACAGATTCTGCTTTCGTTAGTATTAACGATCGTAAACCAACATCTTCAGGTTTTAAAGAAGCTTGTTCAAATGCAGTATATAATTGTTCAATAGAAAAATCTAAACCACCATCCGATGGTTCACCTAACAAAGTTTCAATTCTTTGAACAACATTTGAATCTAATTCCGAATTTGTTAATCGAGAAGTATTATCTCTAAAATCTCGTTCAAAAAAGAAATCTCTATATGATTTTACTTTTTGAGGGAACACACCATTCCCTTGTTGGCCACCCTTGGTATCCTGAGAAAAGTTTTCAGTGATAATGGCAGTTCTACGAGCGTAACCGGGTGTATTGACATTTGTGATGTTATTACTAACAACATTCTGTGCGAATTGTTGGGTTAAAACACCACGTTTCCCTATATTCAGTGATCTAAATGACATAATTTTTTATATAGTTACATTACACAATGAAGGATCTCGAAAATCTCCACCACTTTTAATGACTGTTATCAAATCTTGAATTGAGTTTGAAGCTCTATTGAGTAAGTATCGGTTAATACTGTTTATTCCTCGTAACCTTGAAAAAAGAGCAGCAATTTGAATCTTTGTCAAATCAAAGAGTTTTGCTTGCTCTAGGGGAAGTTTTGTTTGCACTTCCGATAGGGTCATAACTTGAGCTTCTCTTGCAGGTAAGGACAACATTGAAGCAATGAACCGAATTCTCATTTGTTCTAAAGTTCGAAGATCTGAAGAAAGTTTAGATTGTTTTCTTGTAATTTCTTCTAATTGCTCTATGTTATAGGAAACTAAAGCCTCACGTTGATTATTACCATATTCAACTAATTCTTTCAAAACGAGAATTTCTTCTTGTAACAAACTATGTAATTCTTCTGCAAGTGTCATATTATAAATATCGGTATATTTTTCAAAGAGTTGAGAAAAAACTGTGGGTTTTTAATGGGTTCATTCAAAAACAATACCAAGTTTAGTTATTCAAGCATACTAAAAGATATTTATAAATACTTTGGAATTATACTTTTATTCTCGTATATTTGTGGCTATCAAAAAAAATTCCTGCGTAGAGGATACTCGTTCTGCGCTGTTTATCAACAACCATAGGATAGGTTACAATGAGTAATCGAAAGTTATACGAATCTACTTTCATTGTGAATGCTGCTCTTGAAGATGCAGATATTCTTACAATAGTAAATAGAGTTCAAAGTTTTATCGAAGACAAAGGTGGCGAAATAATAGAAATTAGCCATTGGGGACGTCGTCGTTTAGCATACCCAATCAATAAAAAATATAATGGGTATTATGTTTATGTTGCGTTCAATGCAGTTCCTGCAACCATTCCCCAAATGGAACGCTTTATGATTCTTGACGACGGTATTATGCGTCATTTAACATTGGTTTTACCTATGAAATTACGTACGTTCCGTATTGAAAGAGCTGCTGCAAAACTATTATTAGCAGAAAAAGAAGCTAAAGAAGCTGAAACCGTCGAAGTTGTCGGTTCTTCCAATGATAAACCATCAGTAACTGAATAAAAGGATAACATTAATGCAAATTATATTACGACAAGATGTCGAAAATCTGGGTTCAATTGGTGATATCGTAAAAGTTAAAGATGGTTACGCACGTAACTTTCTTATTCCACAAGGCTTTGCATATTTTGCAACTCCCGGTGCAATTAAAGCTTTAGAAGTTGAAAAACAAATTCATCTTTCTAAAATGGCTAAAATTAAAGAACATTCTGAACTTTTAGCTGCTAAATTAGCAGATTTACAACTGACTATCCCAATGCAAGTTGGTGAAGGTGGTAAAGTATTTGGTACTGTTACTCCACAAATGATTTCTCAAGAACTTGCTGTTCATGGTCATGAAATTGATAGACGTAAAATCAATATCGAACAGCCAATTCGTTCTTTAGGTGTTTTTGATGTTAAATTGAAACTTCATGCAGATGTTTCAGCTACAATTAAAATTTGGGTTATTAGTTCAGAGTAGTTTTTTCTGTGAAAAAATCGTTATTTTAAATCGTAGGGAACTTTTTTCCTACGATTTTTTTTATTTATACTATGATAAAACATATTGTTATTGCAGGTGGTTCTGGCTTTATTGGTACATCACTGGTGAATATTCTCCATAGCAGTGGCTACAAAGTTTATATTCTTTCCAGAAAAGAACCGAAAATATTTCCAAAATATTCTCGAATTCAATGGGATGCAAAAACTATTGGCTTGTGGTCAGAGGTAATAGAAGGTGCTGAATGTATTATTCAATTGACTGGTGCGAATGTTGGAGCAAAACGGTGGTCAAAGGAATACAAAAAAGAAATTTTTGACAGCAGAATAGATTCAACCTTAGTTTTAGTTTCTGCAGTAAACAACGCTACAGTTGCTCCAAAAACATTTATCTCAACTTCTGGAGTAGGATTTTACGGTAATGTTTCTAAGGATATAATCTGCGAAGAAGATTCAAAAAGTGGAACAGATTTTTTAGCAACAGTTTGTTTTGAATGGGAAAAAGCAACGGAACATATTCGAAAAGATGTTAGGTCTGTTATTCTTAGAATTGGTGTCGTTTTAGACCCAAATGAAGGTGCTTTATCTAAAATCGCATTACCCTATAAATTTTTTGTCGGTGGAACTTTAGGGAATGGCTCACAAGTACTTTCTTGGATTCACAGAGATGACTTATTGAATATTTTTACCTTTGCTCTTGAAAATGAAAAACTCAATGGTGTTTTCAATGCTACTGCGCCTAACCCTATAACTATGGAAGAATTTTGTAAGACAATAGGAAAAGTATTAGATAGACCATCTATTTTTCCAGTTCCTACCTTTGTTTTAAAACTCCTTTTAGGTGAAATGAGTGGAATAGTTTTAATGGGTCAGAACGCACCTCCACGTAAATTAGAAGCACATACTTTCAAATATTCCTATCAAAATATTGAGCCAGCAATAAGGAATTTGCTCCAATAGTTTCGAACGTGGCAATAATTTTCGTACTTTTGTCTCATTACTACTAAATATATTATTCTATAAACATACTTAATATACCCAATGACTGTTGAAATAGTTATGCCCAAAATGGGAGAATCGATCCAAGAAGGAAAAGTTCTTCAGTGGCTTAAAAAAGAAGGCGATAAAATTGAACGTGATCAACCGATTTTAGAAATTTCTACCGATAAAGTTGATACGGAAGTTCCTGCTCCCGTTGATGGAATTTTAGTTAAAATATTAGTTCAACCAGATGATACTGTTGAAGTTGGTGTTGTAGTTGGAATAATTGAAACAGATGTTACTGCAGCTGCTACGGGAACTTCCAATACTCCTGCTCCTGCAAAAGCACCTGAAGCAGCACCAGTTCCAACTCCTTCACCTGTCGCAGCTTCTGTTGCTCCAGCACCAACAGCAGTGGCTTCTGCTGCTCCAGCACCAACAGCAGTGGCTTCTGCTCCTGAAGTAGTAGCTCAACCAACTAATGGGGTTCAAACCTATGATATTCCGCGTGAATCAGGTTCTCGTTTTTATTCTCCGTTAGTTCGTTCTATTGCTGAATCTGAAAAAGTGTCAGTTCAAGAATTAGATGCTATAAAAGGATCTGGGATTGAAGGAAGAGTTACGAAAGTTGATTTACTTTCTTATTTAAAAAGTCGTACTTCTGGAACAAATGGAGTTACTCAACCAGCACCCTCAGTTGTACACCCAACTGTCGCTACAGCTCCTACTCCAGCAGCAACTTCAGCTCCTCAAGCTTCAATAAATTGGCGTGACGATGTAGAAATAGTTCCTATGGACCGTGTACGTCAGTTAATAGCAGAACACATGGTGAAATCGAAACAAACATCTGCACACGTTACAAGTGTTCAAGAAGCTGATGTAACAAATATAGTGAAGTTCAGAGAGAAAAATAAAATTTCCTTTGAAAAACGTGAAGGTATGAAACTTACGTATACTCCATTTTTTGCTAAAGCTGCCATTGAAGGTGTGAAAGCGTATCCAGATGTAAATGTAAGTGTTGATGGGAAGAACATTGTTAAACACAAAAAATTGAATCTAAGTTTTGCAACTGCTCTTGATGACGGAAACTTAATTGTTCCCGTAATCAAAAATGCTGATTCATTGAATATTACAGGCTTAGCTCGTGCAGTTACTGATTTGGCTGGTCGTGCAAGAACTAAGAAATTAAATCCAGACGACGTTCAAGGTGGTACATTTACCATTACAAATGTAGGAACTTTTGGGTCTTTATTTGGAACACCAGTTATAAATCAACCACAAGTTGCTATTATGGGTATTGGTGCAATTCAAAAACGCCCTGTGGTTATTGAAGTTGATGGAAATGATGTAATAGTTGTTCGTCATATGGTATTTATATCTTTAACATACGATCATAGAATTGTTGACGGAGCTTTGGCTGGTCAGTGTTTGAACGCTATTTGTAAATCTTTAGAAAAAATGAATGAAAACACAATAATGATGTAATTCACATATTTGTAATTACCCGATGTATCTAACTTGAACATCGGGTTTTTTTTTGGAGTTTAAAAATGAAAGTTGTTTCTTGGAATGTAAATGGAATTAGAGCTTCTGTTAAAAAGGGGCTTATTGATTACATTGAAAATGAAAATCCTGAAGTTCTTTGTTTACAAGAAGTTCGAGCTGAATTAGATACTATTGAAGATGTATTTCATTATCCTGATGACTATTATGGGTTCTTTTTCCCATGTGCAGTAAAAAAAGGTTACAGTGGAGTGGGAATATTAACCAAACAAAAACCCCTTGAGGTACGTGATGGTTTTGGAATTCCAGAATTTGATGGTGAAGGTCGCGTAATTCAAGTAGATTTACCAAATATTACCATAATGAGTATTTACTTCCCAAATGGTGGAACTGGAGACCATAGGGTTCAATACAAACTTTCTTTTTACGATGCTTTGTTTGATTATTGTGAAGGTTTACGTAAAACGAAAAAGAATCTACTTATTTCAGGTGATTATAATACGGCTCATAAAGAAATAGATTTAGCTCGTCCGAAACAAAACATAACAACTTCTGGATTTATGCCAATTGAACGTGAAAAAATGGATAAAATCATAGGTATGGGTTATGTTGATACTTTTAGAGAATTTAATCCTGATGGGGATCAATACACTTGGTGGTCGGTACAACAACGTGCAAGACCTAATAATGTGGGTTGGAGAATTGATTATAATATGGTAACTGAAGAGTTAATGCCAAAAGTTACGCAAAGTTATCATCAAGATCAACAAGAAGGCTCAGATCATTGCCCGGTTGTAATTGAATTAGATATATAGTTATAAAATAAGAGGATGTAACGTATTTGAAAGCTCGAAATGAATATAGCCGTTAGTGGCAAGTACTGTTCCTGTACTTACAACATATTCTTCGTTAT
>JBDNFX010000055.1:0-3959 GCA_041689575.1 Kapaibacterium sp. (SeqCode) | reverse complement strand
GCACCAGCATGAAATGAAACTACATTTACTCTTTTTAGTCTTTCTTTAATATCTTGCACTAAAGCACTTGCAGACGGACAAGGTCCACAATTTGAACCTGTAAACTTTTCTACAAGAACATTCCTTAATGGAGATAGCGTATCATCTGTTGTGGGAGGAATTACTATGACTTTATCTTTTTTGTAGGGAGGTCCGATAACATCACAAGAGGATAAAATAACAATTAAAATTAATGCATAAAAGACTTTTTTCATAATTTTGGTTTCATGGTACTATTGAAACTTTTTTGGAAGTTGATTGCAACACTTCTCGAGAAACTGTTGGAGTATTAAAATTCCTATAAACATACCCTACTACTTTTAGGTTTTTAGGAACCCAATCTGAATCTGGAGCAAATTGTAAATTTCTAGTAAATGTTACTTTAGAACCTTTTGGTTGATCTGTAGTCGATACAGGGGCTCCCCAAGCATTATTCGGTATATTGGAACGGAATACGTTCTTATGTAGATAATCGACTATTTTACTTCCATCAGGTTGTTTCTGAGGTTTAATTATACTATCCTCAACTAATGCAAGAGTAACATTATAATCTTTAAATCCATTCTCTAAAAAATGGACTTGACCTGAAACTGTTAAAGTTCTTGTTGAAGGATCATACCAAGGATAAATTCGGATAGCTACAGGAGATGGTATTGGGAAACGTTTTGGTATTTCGGTAAGCCAAATCTTATGTCCAACTCTCACTTTAGAAAGTGTATCAAATCCAATCCTGTCTATGACCCCCATAGGAGTAATTATATTTTCAGGGGCTGTTGCTTTAAAAAATGCGACTCCTAATTCAATTCCAGTATTAGTTATAAAATCATAAACATATCCTTGAGAAGGTTCAGGTTGAGCTAATTTACCAGCATGATAAGAAATTATACTTACTAATGGATAGATTTCGTGTATTTCTTTTGCTACATCATTTGCTGGAGGACAAGGAGTACATACTGAACCCGTGAACTTTTCTAATAAAACATTCCTTAATGGAGATAGCGTATCAGAAGTGTCTCTTGGAGTAACCTCTATTTTTTTTTTATAAGGCGGTTCAATGATATCACACGCAGTTACGGTAAGCATTGTTATGAGTGAAAGTAGTAAGTATTTCATATTGTAAATTTAAATCTTGTACATAATACATTAACGTCAAAAATAGCGAAAAAGTTTACTTCTTTTAAAATGATCCTGTTACAGATAAGGAAAATCCATTAGATGCTGGTACAAATCGGCAAACACCACCAACACATAAAATACCAGCACGTTGACGAGAATACCCTAATGTTAACCGATTAGATTCTTTAACATAAATAAATTGTGACCCATAATAATTTTGACGCATTTCAACATCTTTGTTCCCATAATTATATTCATTCCAAAGGCTAATAAAGAATGATGGAGCTAATGAATATTCCACTAGTCCCATTACCCAACTGCCGTTTATAGGCTGGGTTTTGCTTAAATCTTCATGAGAAACTGCCATGTGTTGAGCTTCAAAACGAATTGTGTTGTTTCTGGCTAATGTATATGACAAATCACCATACACGGTATAAGCATGAAGGACGGACTTTCCTGGAGATTCAATTACACCTTGATCGTAAGTAATTCCAATATACCCGAAATTAATTTTTACTTTTTTACTTAAATATGTTTCAATATCAATATTGAAATCTCTAAAGTATAATTTTTCTGAAGAAAATACAGGTACACCAAATTTAGATTCATAGGTAAATTCCGAAGTGTGTGATGTGTCTAAACCATGAATTTCACTATAATTTACATTAACAGTAGTACCGTTTAATCCACCTAATCCCAAAGGAAAATCTTCTGGGATTACAAAAAATACATCAGCTTGTAATCCAAATTCACCATTGTTTTGAGTAGCATACGGATACAAAGTGGGTAATCTTCTTGTGTGCACCTTTGTTAAAGCAGGAAGGAAATTCATAGCAGTTTCAAAAAGGAAAGAGGACCTTTGAGAGCGCATATCCATATTGTCAATTCGTTTTGCAGCTAAAGTAACTCCATAACCTTCTCCTACATAGGTAGTTTGTAGGAACATTCCGGAACCAGAATTAAAAGTGCTATTATTAAAATCTGTAGGGTCGTTGATTTTATAAGCATATTCAGATTCTAAAGAAAATGCATCATATATAAAGTTTACTCTTGCAGATGTTGCCAGAACGTTACCAGGAAGATTCAACGTAGCACTTGATGGGTTTTCATATTTACTAACTGCTGAAGCGCCAAATTTTAATACCATATCATCTGGTAAAACTTCTTTAAAAATATCACCAATATTTGCATCTATATTAAACCCACGAACAATTCCTTGTCCCAGTCCAAAATACAATCTATTTTTTCCAATAAGTCCAGTCATTTCTAAACCATACGTAGGTCTAAATTTTGCACGAATACCTTCCAATGCATTATCAAACCCTAGAGGTCTATTTTCATAAGACCTTAAAATCATTCCTGTTCCAAATTGCTCAAAGAAATTTCCAACAGTAATATCAAATTGATCTGAAGAAAATTGTGCAAAACGGTAAGTTATCCCAGATTGGTTAGAAAATCCTTCTGGATACCCAAGTAAGGTGTTTCTGTAGGATTCATATCTCATTCCTGCAGTAAAATTACCTTTTTTGTAAATTATGTTCGCAAAGGAATTTGACAACACTTTTTCGGCAATAGGTGGAGCTCCAATAATGCTATCAGGGTTGTAATATTGAGCTTCCAATTGGAAGTTCCCAGACAATCTCCCAGCATCATTTTGAGAAAATATCAAAGTAGAATTTAACAGAGTAAACAAAAAAATCAAGAAGAAAATATGTACAAATTTAGGCACTTCAATCCTTTTCAAAATGATATAGTCAAAAAATAATTGTTCAATATAGCAAAAAAACTCTTTTAAAAGAAAAAACCATTCAAATTGAATTGAATGGTCTTATTTGAACGAAAAAGATTTTCTATTTTTTCCCGACTAATTTTTTTAACTCTTCGTACAAAGTTTCTTCATCACCGGGAGCAAAAGAATTATGTTGTTTAATCAATTTTCCTGAACAATCATAAATGAAAGAATGTGGAATCATATTAACTCCCATAACTCTTGCTAATTCTTGGTTTTCATCTGTATAGATATCAAATTTCCAAGACTTAGATTTCGCCATAGGACCAACTTTGGATATTGTACGAGCGTCGTCGTAAGAAATTGCTATAATTTTAACGTTTAACTCTTTTTGCCAAGATTCATACAATTTGTTCAATGTGTTTAATTCTAATAAACAAGGTTTACACCAAGTAGCCCAAAAACTTACTATTGTTGGTCCACCTAGTTCATTTACTAACGATTCAGCACCAATCTGTGAACCAGAAAGATTTTTGATTTGAACTTGGGGCAGAATTGCTACTTTCGATTCATCTTTTTCAACAATGTTCGTTTCTTTCAAAACAATTTCTTGTTGTGAAAATAACTGGTTGTAGGATAGAAGTAGGGTAAATACGAAGATGATTTTTTTTAACATTGCTGTGACCTTAAGGTTTAAGTTGTTTAACTTATATACTCCAGACGCTTTATGGTTGAAATTGTTTTTGTCTATATCGAAACCTAACAACTTTAACTTTTTTTGCTAAAGTAAAAAATATTACGTAAATTTAAACGATTATAATTTAAAAACTATATTGAAGGTACAACTTATGAAATTACTATTTTCGGCAGTTTTAGTTTTCACAATGTGTAGCTTACCTTGCTTTTCACAAGATAATGGTGAACCATTGCTAACTTTATCTAATAAAATCGATACTGTTTTTGGTACTACCCTTGTAGCGAAATTAGAAGCAACAGCTATATTTGAAAATAGAAGAACTAAAATGTATGAAACGTGGATGAAGGTAGATACATCACTAATGACAGTTGGTCATAG
>JBDNFX010000054.1:0-8444 GCA_041689575.1 Kapaibacterium sp. (SeqCode) | reverse complement strand
GTAGTCTTAAAGCCTTCATCAGTGAAGCTCCATAACGATCTCCAGAAGGGTCACCTGCAACTATAAAAAATCGTAACACTTTGGTAATAGAAGAATAATTGTATATTTGTACTTAATTAATTGTAAAGAAATGGAAAAAAAAATGTCACTTCGTTTAACACTTCTCTTCATTGTAACGGCTCTATTGATTTCTTGTTCTAATTCGAAAGATAAAAATGAACCAGTTACCATAAATGATTCATTAAAAAAAGAACTGATACAAACTCCACAATCGGGCAAATATAGTATTAAATCTGCTACTATTGAACTTTCTTTTGAAACAGAAGGACCAGCACGTATCAAAGCAAAGAATTTCTTGATATTTGATGATTATGGAAATAAAGAATATTCTGAATTGAAAACTGCAGCTGGTGCTATAATGGATGTACATCAAGTTCAAATTATGAATAATGGTAAATATTATTCAATAAATATGACCACAAAAACTGGCTCTGTATCTGATTCTCCAACCCAACCAAAACTATACTTCTGCCAAATGAACGATGCTATGAAGAAGGAGAAGAACATTAAAGAAACAGGTGGAGAAACTATTTTAGGGAAACCAACTACTATCTATACCATGAATGATGTTGAAAATGATATGAAAGCAACATATTCTGTTTGGCAATGTGTTCCAATTAAAATTATAGTTTCTGCTCAAGGTATGACAGTAAAACAAACAGCAATAAAAATTGATGAAACCACTCCAATCGATCCAGCAATCTTTACTCCTCCATCGGATATCAAACTAACAAAAATAACTCCTGATACTGGTGGAAAAGAAAACGATTCGACAAAATAATGTAATATTAGGAAACTTTTTCGTTTCATTCAAAGTATTCTTTTGGTGTATTAAAGCAATTTAATACACCACTTTTATATTACAGTAAACTCGAAGTCGTCTATAGACTTTTAAAACGAGAAAACTTTTCTAAACAATAAATGAAGGGTTCTCATAATGAGAATTTATTATAAAATTTTACTATTAGTAGCATTTGCTTTCCTAAGTGTTACTACGAATGGTACATCACAAGTATTCACTATAGGTGGTGCTAGCGGTCCAAATCCATTATCTACTTCAACATCTGTTGAAAGAACTTCAAACCCCTACATAGGTGGGATTGGAATGGGGAACAATTCATCACGTCATTTGTTCTTATACAGAGCATCTGAATTAAAAATGAATGGTGTTCCAAACGGATTACTGAAAAGTATTCGTTTTAATGTTTCAGGAACTGTTCTAGGTGGTTCGTGGAATAGTGTTACTGGTGGCGAAACAAGAATTTTATCTGTTCGTGTTCGACAAGTGAGCAGAACTATGACTACTTTGGCAGATTTTGAGGCTACAGCTGAAGGCACAAGCTTTCCGATAGTTTTCCAAGATAATAACTTTGACGCTAATCCAACGTACAACGGTGGTTCTGGTGGATGGCAAAATTACATCGTTGGACAAGGTTTAGACGGTGGAGTTGCTACAGCTGGATTTACAAATGGAATTGTTTGGAACGGCGATAGTTCATTGGTAATTGAAGTTCATACAAGAAATACAATACAAAGAACATTTTCATTGTGGGCATCTCAAATGCCGCTATTGGTCTCAAATCCATTCCCGCAAAATGTCACCGTTGTAAGTGCTGGAAACAATTTCGGGTTTACTGATTCACGTCAAAACCCATTAACATCGAATATGGCTTCGAATATTCGCCCGGTTCTTCAAATCGATGTACTTCGTTTAGGAGTTTTGGACGTAAACCCAAGTGATTCTATAGGAGCAAGAGGAGTTCTTACGAATGTAGGAGTTTCTACAACTGCACCTCCAGTATATGATGAAAATTACGACGCTGCTATTTCTACAGGTCGTTCTCCTTTTATGAAAGTACAAGTAATTAATGGACAACCATACAGAATTAGATTCAGAATTGAATCAATGGGAAATTACACTCAAAACCCAGGACCTTCCCCCGGTGGTGGAGCTGGATTTTCTGTAACAAATGGTCAAGTAATCTATACAACAGGCGCCACAGTTGGAATCCCCGATCAATATGTATTATGGGAAAAAACTGCAGCTGCGTCAGTTGAAATTGTAGATATTAAAGACCTTATCGGTGCAGGAGCACCAAATTGGTCTAGAGTACCAGATTTACCTGTAGTTATAAATCCAAATCTTGGTAATTTTGGTGGTGGTAGAGGATTTGTTAAATTAGGTTTTCCAACAACTATTGGAGCCTTAGACCTACGTTCAGTTGTGAACGGTGCAGATGCTTCTGAAGGTAATATACCGGCAGGTCGATATAGAGTTATAGCTTATTTAGAAATTAATAATGTAGGCGGAGTAAATGGAATAACGCTTAGAGATTCACTTGTTCGTGAGTTTACAGTTGCTTTCCAAAATGATATTGCGGGACTTCGTATGGAAGTACCAAAAGCAATTACTTCAGCTGATAGCATTGCATACCCAAGAAATACTGCAATCGAATCACGTTCTATTTTTGGTAATATGGGATTAGATTCAATTGGGAGATATCGTGCCTATACTGAAGTTTGGTTAATAAAAACTGGTGGCGATTCGGTTGCTTTCCGTGATTCATCAAATTGGTATTTTAGAACAGATAATAATAGTCTACGTTGGAGAAACACAACTGTTGATACTGTTGAGTTTACTATTCCCGGTAATGCTATTGGCCAAGCTGGGCGTTATATAGTAAAAACTTGGTTGCAAATGAGAGATTCTATTACCTCTGCACCAATAGATCAACAATCAGTAAACGATACATTGATTACCCAATTTAGAGTGAAAAATGCTAATGATGTAGAAGCAGTTTTAGCTACTTCACTTATCAAACCTTTTGGAACTGGTGCTGTGAATAGACCAATACTTCCAAGAGCATTATTCCAAAACAATGGTACGAATCCTGCGAATACTTCTAATGTTCGTATGATAATCACTAATTCAAGTAATGTAGAAGTATATAATCAAACTTCCACTGTTACTATTCCAACAAGTAATGGTCTTTACACTCAGGCAATGGCTGCATGGACACAAGCTTGGGTTCCGACTGTTGCTGGTTCATATACAGTTAAAGTAATATCTCAAGCTACTATTGATGATGTTCCGGGCAACAACGAAGTAACTACATCAGTTTCTATCCTTGCGCCCCTTTCAGGAACATATACAATTGGAACTACCGTTCCGGGACCAAACAATTTTACTTCGCTTCAAGCTGCAGTAGATGAGTTGTTCTTTAGAGGTGTAGGTGCAAATGTACGTTTTGAATTTACAAACGACAATAGAAATGCAATACCTAGTTCTGACCCATATATTGTTGGAGATACTAATATTTTTGCTCCAGCCTTAGACCTACGTTCTAAAATATTAGGAGCAAACAATTTTACTATTACATTTGCTCCTCATACTTCAATTGCATCTGTTCCAAGAGCTGCGGTAATTCGTTTACGTTCCGGAATGGGTATGGGAATGGTCTTTGGACAAGCCCTTACGCCACAAAACAGAAATGCAATACAAAGAGAATTTCCTACAAGTACAAATAAATACTTTAATTCTTTTGGAAATTTCATTTTCGATGGTGGAGTAAACAGAACTATAGCATTCGATTTAGAAGCTTCCGATTCTTTACCAAATAATGCTGGGCACCGTTCAGCTGTTTATTTAGGACGTGGATCTCAAAACATTACGATTCAAAATTGTTTTGTTTCTACAAGTGCTTCTTCCCATAAAGATTCTTTACCTACTCAAGCTTCATATACTGAAGGTAAGTTACTTCAAGATCAACCTGATATCCGTTTGGTTCTTACCGGGCCTGGTGTTGCTGGTCATACTTCTTATTCAGCCGGTATAATTAGTAGATCTACTATGCCACGTTCTGATACGAATGGTGTAAACATTACAGGTATGGATACTTTGACAAATAGTAATAATAAGTTTATCAACAACGAAGTAACAAATTTCTCTTATGGAATTGTTTCCTTAGGATTAGATTACCTTCAGAAAACTGGTGGTGGTACATGGACTCGTTATTACAATATGAACAACCAATTTAAAAACAACTATATTCATGGTTGTTACACTGGTGGTATCGTAATTGGAAATGAAGAAAATGCAGTTATCGAAGGAAATAGAATTGACTCAATTGCACGTCCTACTTCTGCATCTGGCTGGTACTACATAGCGAATACAGATCCTTTCTTCGTTCAATTATCGAGTCCTGCTCTCTTCGACCGTTTTACAACAGGGATTAAAGCAGGTGGAGATACTTTAACTGGAGTTTTAAATCTTCGAGTAATGAACAATGAAGTAAGTAATGTAATTTCTGAATCACACGCAACAGGTATCCACATTGAACAACAACAAACAATGTATACTTCTCCGAATGTTACACTTCCAGATGTGGCAGAACAAACCTATATTGCAAACAACTTTGTTTGGAATATACTTGCTGGAAATTCTGCAATGATTGGTTCAAACGGAGCTACTGCAATTCGTGGTGGAATATTACTTTCTACTCGTCGTGAATATTGGAATCCTTCTCAAATCCAAGCCTTTATAAATCCTACTCCTCAAATGGGTGGAAATTCATACTTTACTGAACGTGATACTATTGTTAATAATACTATTATTTCTGGTAATGATGCTGAAAACAATCAAAGCCCTATTTTTGGTCTTGGCCTTATGCAAGCTTTACGCCCAGTGGTTCTAAATAATGCTGTTTCGGTAAACGATGCAACTATCAACCTTGGAGTTCAATCAATTTACGCTGCATTACATTATGTAGGTGTTTCACCTAGCGATTCTATCAATGGTTTACTTTCAAACTATAATGCTTTCTTTACACCAGTTGGTGGATCAGTAGCAAGTTTTGTAGAAACCGATTTTAGTTCAGCATTACTAGATGTTTATCCAAATAATTCTAGTTTGAGTGAATACAAAACTATTCGTCAATGGAGATATTGGACTGGTCAAGATTGGAATTCTATTTTAGGTGATTTCATTAGTGATCATTCTTTTACTGGAAACCCTGTTCGATTACGTGTGAAAAGTTCTCCTTTCCCAACGAATTCTGTGTTGAATAACACTGGTGTCCGTTTGTTAAGTTTAACAACCGATATTAAAGGTCAAACTCGTGGATTCGGCAACGATCCGTATGATATAGGTGCTGAAGAATTTAATGGTATTCGTTTAAACAATGAAATTGAAGTTTCCGAAATTCTATCCCCTGCCTCTTATAAAGCAGAAAATGGACAGTTTAACGATGCTGAACACGTTATGACTCCAATGCCAATGACTCTTTCTGCAAGAGTTCGTAATACAGGTGGTTCTAATTTTGCAAATGTTCCTATTCGATTCAGAATGCAAATTGAAACTTCGTCTTCGAATAATACGAATCCTCCAGTTAGAACTTATAATACTACGTTCATTGTGGACACTACGGTAATTGTTGCTTTAAACGCAGGTCAATCTCGTGATGTTGTGGTTTCGTTACCTAACTTCAAACCATTGACTTACGCCGATCCGAGTACTGAAATGAGAGCATTTAATACTCCTGCTCGTTTCGATTCAAGTTATGCAGGTTTACCGCGCCGTAGAAAATCGAGAATGTTCCATAACGTTACACCTCGTTACCAAATGATTGTTTCTATTCCTGCCGATGATTACATAGCAAACAACCAACAATCGAAAGAAATTCGTTTCTTTGTTATGAAGGGTGGGCTTCAGGTTCTTGCTTCGGTTACCAATATTGGTATCAATACAGCAATTGGAGATCCAGGACGTTTGAATTCTGATTCTTTACTTCGTAATCTCGACACTCTTGGTTTAGGATTTAGAATTGATACACTTCGTACAGCAAATCAACGACAAGATTACGATGAATTAGATCGTTCTTCTTGGGAACCTCGTGGTGTGAATTACAAACATTACCGTACTATTTTCTGGGCTCATGCCGATAATGCTCTTTCTCGTTTTGAACGCCGCGATTTACGTACGTATTTCCAAAACGGTACTCAATTCGACAAAAAACAATTTATGGCTGCATCTCAAGAATGGATTGTTCGTCACGATCAACGTGGTGCCGCCCGTGATAAAGAGTTTATGGAACAATTCTTCCGTGCCGATACTATTGGTACTCTTTTAGCTACTCGTACTCCTCGTCCGGTTGGTGGTTATGAAAAACGCCAAGTTATTGGGCGTGGGTTGAATTTCAGTACTGTCGATTCTACAGATATTACTGGTGTTGCCGGCGATCCTATTTCAACAGGGTTGTTAATGCCTGCAATTATGAAAACGTATACCGATCAGAATTCTACAGGTATAGTTGTTTCTGCTTACCGTTATGGTACTCCTACAGTGTTAAGAGATACTGTTATGGGAACAGCGTATGCTTCACTTACATTTAATGCCATTTATTTAGGAACCGACTGGAGACACTACCGAAAATCTGGAGCTGGTGCTAATTTCAATATTGAATCTGGTGTTGTTCGCCTTCTTCGTGGTGGTATCGATTTCTTCGACCGTAATGGTGGATGGATTGTTCCAGTAGAATTAGTGGATTTTGGTGTTACTCCTTTCAAAACTTCTGTTGATGTTCGTTGGGCTACTGCTCAAGAAGTAAATAGTGGTTATTTCGAAATTGAACGCTCTACTTTGAAAAATGGAGTTCGTTCTACTTTTGAACGTATTGCTTCTGTTTCGGCTGCAGGGAATAGCCAATCTACTATCAATTATGGATTTATTGATGAGGCAGTTTCTAAAGGAAATACCTACATCTATAGACTTCGTATAGTTGACAAAGATGGTTCGTTTGATTATAGTAATGAAATTGCTGTTGCCTTCGGAACTGGTACAGAAGAACTTTGGTTAGGTGATGTACTTCCTTCTCCTATTCAAAACGATGCTTCAATTTCAATTCTTATTCCAACTACCAATCTTGCTAACCTACGTTTAGTGGATATGTCAGGAAAAACTGTTTCAACCTTGCTGAACTCTCAAGTTCCTGCTGGTGTACAAACTATTCGTTTCAATGCTTCAATGCTTCCTTCTGGAATGTATTCGTTAGTATTAGAACAAAATGGTGTGTCAGTAACTAAAACTATTCAAGTTATACGTTAATACCTCGCTAGAATCTCGCTAGTTTTTGTTTGAAAAGTCCTTTGTACATTCATTTGTACATAGGACTTTTCGCTTTTTACAAGGACGTTCACTAAAAAAAACGTATATTTGAAGTCCTGATACAAAAGCTGAAGACCCATTTCCCTATATTTCAATATATAATTTCATTAGAATGAGACAGTCATCCTATTTCATACCAACGCTAAAAGAAGCTCCAACAGAAGCTGTTATACCTTCGCATATACTTATGATACGCGCTGGTTTAGTCCGTTCACTTGGTTCTGGCATCTATTCGTTTTTGCCATTAGGTTATATGGTGATGAAAAAAATTATGGCTATTATTCGTGAAGAAATGGATGCTATTGGAGGTATGGAATTCCATCTACCTGCATTGAATCCTTCTGAATTATGGGAACAAACAAGTCGCCGAAATTTACCGAACTTTATTCTTTCTATTAAAGAACGCGATTTAGTTCTTGCTCCTACTCACGAAGAAGTTATAGCCTTTCTTGCACGTTCAGATATAAAATCCTATAAAGAATTACCTCAAATTTGGTATCAAATTCAAACGAAGTTCCGTAATGAACCACGTCCTCGTTCAGGGGTTCTGCGTGGGCGTCAATTTACAATGAAAGATGCATATTCATTGGATTCTTCTATGGAAGGACTCGATGTTTCCTACGAAAAACACGACCGAGCATATAGAAATATATTTTCTCGTTGTGGATTAAACTTCTTTGCAGTTGGTGCTTCTTCTGGAGCTATGGGCGGTTCCGCATCCCAAGAATTTATGATAGAATCTTCTCACGGTGAAGATACTTGCGTTCTTTGTGAGGAAACAGGTTACGCTGCAAATTTAGAAGTCGCAACTTCGGCTCTTACACCTATTGGTAGAATTGAAAATGATTCTGCGTTAGAACAATTCGCTACTCCTAAAAGTAAAACTATTAACGAACTTATTTCTGATTTTGAGTTAGATGTAAACCGTTGTGCAAAGTCAGTAGTGTATATTGTTGATTCAAAACCGTATTTGTTCTTGATGCGTGGTAACGACGAATTGAATGAATCAAAAGTGCAGTCTCTTTTAACTGCTTCGGAATTACGACCTGCAACAGACGAAGAATTAGTTACATTTACTGGTGCAAATGGTGGTTCAATTGGTCCTATTGGGTTAAAAAGTGCAACGGTTACTATTATTGCGGATTCTCTGTTAAAAGATGCAAATGGGTTAATTAGTGGTGCTAATACCATTGGATTTCATTATAAAAATATTGATTTTTCT
>JBDNFX010000053.1:0-4485 GCA_041689575.1 Kapaibacterium sp. (SeqCode) | reverse complement strand
TTTTTTCTGTATATTTTAAATAACCCACTCGTGAAGAAACTGCAACATTTACATAATTTATTACTTTGAAAAATAGAGATGCAACTCTAATCAAATCAAGTTCTTCAAAATTAGGTTTGAAATTGATTGAATCTTCTAATTTTATTAACCCATTTTGTGCTTCTGCAAACTTTTCTTGAAACAAGTAATTATAACATAATACAAGTTGAGCAATTTGTACTTCAGTTTGTGAACCTAATATTGTAAATTTTTTAGTTGCTTCTTTTAATGCAATTTCTGCTTCATCTAATTTTAAGAAATTTTGACAAATTAAAGCATATTTATAATCATATTGTGCTTTTTCAAACAATGAAATTTCACTATTAATAGCTAACAAATGCATTAATTTTGCTAACATAGGTCCAAATTTATCGGAGGTCCTATATTCATAATTAAGACAATCCACAATAAATTCGCAAACTAATTTGACGTCATTATAATTGAGAATTTTTGTTTGAAGTTCAATTGGTAATTGAACAATAAGTCTGCGTATTTCTTCTATGTTGAATTGATCCATTTTCAAATATAAGAATTTTATTTGAAAACTCTTTCAGTTGTTAATGTTGGACGATGTTTAACAACAGAATCGTCTTGAACAATGATGTATCTAATATACATTGTTAGACTTTAAAAAGATTTTGAGAAGATATCAATGTCCTATCATCTTCACCAGAAAAATCAGAATTCAAGACAAATGGTTCGAAGTTAGCAAAGACTTCGTTTTTGTAGAATCATAAAGAGGCAATTCAATTTGAAATGTTGTACCAGCACCAATTTCAGATTGGACACTAATTGAACCATTGTGTCGAGAAACAATTTCTTTTGATATACTTAATCCTAATCCACTGTTGTCTTTCCCCTTTGTTGAAAAAAAGGAATCAAAAAGTTTTGGAATCATAGCTTTAGGTATACCATTTCCATTATCTTGTACTTTAATTATCGAAGTTTGTTTTGTCGATTCTGCTTTAAGTGTAATAGCTGTTGCCCCTGCTTGAACTGCATTTACGCACATATTTAACAATACTTGATTTAGTTCACCAATTGAACCATAAACATAACTAGAATTGATTATTTCTTTAGTTACTTTGACAGTTGGAAACTGAACACGGAAAAGTATTCGCTAAATCTTGAATTTTGTGTGTTGTTGATACAACCTAAGTACTTTTATATGTAAATCACGGACATTTTGTTGTTCTAATAAATCGTTAATTTGCATCCATCCTACAAATATAATAACGAGAATAAAACTCATTATAACAGATGCAAACAATAGTAACTTTGGGAATATTCTTAATCGCATGTATACTCCTAAATGATGAAGCTTTCTTATTTGTCTTACAAACTAACGATTAAATTCGGTGAATACACAATATTTTTGTACTAAATTTTGGTAATATTAGTCTATACTGCAAATTTCATTTGAATCAAAAAAATATAAGTATGTGTGGAATAGTAGGATACAAAGGTCATCAGCAAGTTTCTTCCGTTATTGTTAATGGATTACGTCGTTTAGAATATAGAGGTTACGATTCAGCTGGGATCGCTATAATTGAAAATGGACACTATGTTATTAAAAAATGTGCTGGACTTGTTGAAGAATTAGAAAAATTAGTCAACCATTCAAAATTAAAAGGAACTGTTGGCATTGGGCATACTCGATGGGCAACCCACGGAGCACCTACTAATGTAAATGCTCACCCACATATTGACTATACTGGAAAAATAGTACTAGTTCATAATGGCATAATTGAAAATTACCAAACACTTAAGAAAAAACTTCAAAGTAATGGCGTAGAATTCATTTCACAAACCGATACGGAAGTACTTGCTTCTTTTATAGGCTCTATTTATGCTAAGGTTCAAGATTTTGAATTAGCCGTTCGTTTGGCCCTTTCTGAAGTTGAAGGTACTTTCGGCATTGCTGTGCTTTGTCTTGATGAACCCGATATGATGATTGCTGTTCGACGAGGTTCTCCATTGGTTCTTGGTTTAGGGAATAATGAATTTATCATTGCTTCAGATGCTTCGGCAATTGTACAACATACCAGGCAAGTAATATACCTTGACGACAATGAAATGGCGGTTATTAATGGCGATTCGTATGTTACCAAAACCATTTACGATCAAGAAACATCATCGGAAATTCAAGAAGTTGAATTTGAATTAGAAAAAATTGAAAAAGGTGGTTTCGACCACTTTATGTTGAAAGAAATTTACGAACAACCTGAAACATTTCATAATGCAATCCGAGGGCGACTTTTAGTGTCCGATGGAAATGTAAAACTTGGTGGTTTAGGGCCTGTTCGCGATAAATTACGTTCAGCAAAAAGAATTATAATCACAGCTTGTGGAACTTCTTGGCATTCTGCCTTAGTAGGAGAATATTTAATTGAGCAATTAGCTCATATTCCTGTAGAAGTTGAGTATGCTTCAGAGTTTCGATATAGAAATCCTATAATTTATCCTGATGATATTGTAATAGGAATTTCACAAAGCGGTGAAACTGCCGATACCTTGGCTGCAATTCGTGAAGCCAAACAAAAGGGTGCAACTGTTTTGGGAATAGTAAACGTAGTTGGTTCTACATTAGCCCGTGAAACTGATGCTGGAGTATTTATTCACGCAGGGCCTGAAATTGGGGTTGCATCTACAAAAGCCTTTACTTCGCAAGTTGGCGTATTGGTAATGTTAGCTATCTATATTGGGAGAATGATCCATCTTTCACAGCGTGAGGCTAAAATTGTTGCCGCTGAACTTGAAAAAATTCCACAAAAGATTCAACAAATTCTTGATAATGCTGATAAAATCAAAGAAATTGCTCTACAGTATACTACTGCTCAAAATTTCTTGTACTTAGGTCGTGGACTTAATTTCCCTGTTGCATTAGAAGGTGCTTTAAAACTAAAAGAAATATCCTATATTCATGCGGAAGGCTATCCTGCCGCCGAAATGAAGCATGGACCAATTGCATTAATCGATGAAAATCTTCCTGTTGTATTTATTGCTACTAAGGATGATATTTATGACAAAATAATCTCTAATATTGAAGAAGTACGTGCCAGAAAAGGGAAAGTAATTGCAATTGCAACAGAAGGTGACACTCAAATTCAGGAATTAGCTGACCACGTGATTTACATCCCTGAAACTGACCCAATGTTAACTCCTATCCTTACGGCTATCCCATTGCAATTGCTTTCATACTATATTTCCGTTGCTCTCGGACGCAACGTTGACAAACCTCGTAACCTCGCAAAATCTGTAACAGTAGAATAAGGTTAGTGGTTAATAAATTAGTTGATGATTAGTTTTTATAATTTTATTATCTGATTTTCGGTTTTGAGACTACTCTAGACTTTTTCAAAAACAATTCTGCAATTGGAGAAACAGTTTCATGGTGCTGTTCCCAAGCTTCGAAAACTTCTTCTGCCCATTTGTGAACTATTGTTTTGAAATTAGGACTGTCCTTTACCAAGGAAATGTCTAATGAAGTAATTGCTCCACGACGACCTATTGGTGGTGGTTGTAGTATTTCCTCGAGATGAAGTCTTTTATACCTATTAATATGGGTGCTAAGTATTGGAGATTTTTTGTAATCCCAATTAATTTTGTTTTCAACAAGTAAATACAGTCTTGTAAGGTGAAAATGATTACTCCATCGACCATGAATTTCAGGGTGTTGAAGTGCATGAGCATCAACGCACAAAAATCGAAGTGTATGGATATCAGGATCATCTTTCCCAATATCGATGATACTATTATTGTAAATATTTAAACAAGCGGTAATACCATTTTGAACTTTTGCTCCGCAAAATTGACAAGGTCCTGTTTCTACTATTTCTACTCCATTAACTATTGCTTGATCAATGTAATTTTGCATATATTTTTTCTACTTCCTTGAAAAGTTATTTTCTTATTTTTGAAAGTTTTATTTAATTCGGAATTCGAAAATTCTATTACTAAAACTATTATACTGCTTCCAATGTTGGAGTAGTTTCTTCTGCTAAAGTAGCTAGTTCATCCTTTTTGTTTAGGATTAATCCACCTATCATAATAACTGCTGTAAGGATAATTACTTGTATGACTAACGATTTATTTGCTATTCCTATAGACTGAAAAACAGGAATATTCAAGAATAACAATATGGTGATTAGTCCTCTCGGAGCTATAAACACTAAAGGAATTAAATCTAATTTGAATGACTTTAATAGTATATATCGGATTAAGAAAATTCCCGCACATATACCTAAAGCCCACTGGATTGTATCTGTATTGAGTAATTCACTTGTTTCGATTAAATAACCAAATAACAAGAAAAACAGTGACCGTATTAAGAACGTAATTTCAATCGTAAGATCTTTAAACTTGTGAACTTCATCGTCCAGAATGCCCAGTTGTAATTTATGAATATATTTGTTGTTCCGGAATTCATCTAAATTTCCTAAAAAT
>JBDNFX010000052.1:0-1185 GCA_041689575.1 Kapaibacterium sp. (SeqCode) | reverse complement strand
ACGGAAAAGGTACTGGCGCCTTACGTGTTGCAATTCACCAGTACCTTAAAAAAGATAGAAATATCAAAAGTTTTCGTGAAGGCGAACTAAACGAAGGTGGTGCTGGAGTTACTGTTGTAACTTTTTAAGCATTGATGTGTTATACTCTAAATCGCTGGAGTTCGCGTTTTGTATCTTTTTCTTTTTCTGAGCTACGTTTGTCATACAATTTTTTACCACGAGCAGTAGCAATCTCTATCTTAACATATTGTCCACTAAAATAGATACTAAGCGGAACTACTGTAAGACCTTTTTCTTGAGAGGCTTGACGCAAACGAAAAACTTCTTTTTCGTGAAGAAGTAATTTTCGTTCTCGAAGGGGTTCATGGTTTTCGCGGTTTCCATGATGGTACGGGCTAATATGCATTCCAATTATGGACATTTCATTTGATGCGTTTTTTGGAAATATTGCATACGAATCCTGTAAATTGCACTTCCCTTCTCGTAGGGATTTTACTTCTGTTCCTTGTAAAACTATACCAGCTTCGTACGTTGTAATGATTTCAAAATCGTGACGAGCTTTCTTGTTTTGAGCAATTATTCTTCGTTTTCTACCTTCAGGTTGTGGCATTGATTTGTTCAAAAAGTAATTAAATTGATTTTTTTCGAGCAAAAGTTTGTTTTATTCAAATTTTTTTCGGATTTTAGAGTTTAATTTCGTATAGACTTACCTTTACAGTAGCTAGTTAGAAACCTATTATATATACTAAATTCTTTATTAAAGGAGAATTATCGATGAAACTCACACTACGTACAGTACTTCTTGGTATTGTAGTTATTGCAATGTCGTCAGTTATTGCAACGGCTCAAGCACCAAAAAAGTACTTGTTTGAATACTTTACTGGAGCTTGGTGCCAGTTCTGTCCTAACGGCGCATTAACTATGCAACAAATAGAATCAGATAATCCAGATATTATTCACCTTGCAATTCATGGTGGTAATGGAACTGACAATATGAAAACTGCAGATGGGAATGCGATGATTCTAGTTGCTTCTTTGGCTGGTTACCCATCATCAATGTTAGATCGTTTTGGGTTTCCTGCAACTGATCAAAATGGGAATGCAGTAAAAGCTACTACTTTTGGTGCAAATAATTGGACACCTATGCTTAATTTCCGTCGACAACAATCCCCTTCTTCTCCAGTT
>JBDNFX010000051.1:0-17742 GCA_041689575.1 Kapaibacterium sp. (SeqCode) | reverse complement strand
GTATGGTTTTTCTGTTGCTAGTGTTGAACATGCAATAGAACTAAATTCAACCTTAATTGTTACCGTTGATTGTGGTATTACCTCAGTTGATGTAATACGTTATGCTAAAGATAGAAATATTGATACTATTGTTTGCGATCACCACGAACCAGCCGAAATTCTCCCTGAGGCGTACGCTATTCTCGATCCATTAAAACCCAACTGTGCATATCCTTTCAAGTATTTATCAGCTTGTGGAGTGGCATATAAGTTAATTGAAGCACTTTGTGAAGTTGTATCTTCTCCTGAAGATGCGTATTCTTACTTAGATTATGTTGCTGTTGCTTCTGCTGCCGATATAGTACCGTTGATTGACGAAAACAGGATAATGGTACACTTTGGACTGAGGAAGCTAAATGAAAACCCTAGACCCGGATTTAAAGCCTTAGTCGAATGTGCAGGTTTACAATTAGGAAACCTAACTACATCGAGTATAATCTTTGGATTAGCACCTCGAATTAATGCTGCTGGTAGGGTTGGCGATGCTCGTAGAGCGGTTCAGATGATGATTCAAAATATTGAAATTAATGCCTACCATATAGCTCAACAATTAGAACAAGAAAATAGAAAACGTAGAACATTAGATGAGTACACTTTCTCGGAAGCAGAAAAAGTTGCTCAAGGATATTTACAAGATAATTCTACAAAATCTTTAGTATTACACTCTGCTAAATGGCATGCAGGTGTAATTGGAATTGTTGCTTCTCGTTTAGTTGAAAAACATAATATTCCAACAGTTATGTTAACCAGTGTCGACGGAATTGCAAAAGGTTCTGCTCGTTCGATAAAGGATTTCGATATTCACTCTGCTTTGAAACAATGTGAATCGTATCTTGTAGAATTTGGTGGCCATAAACACGCTGCTGGACTTGCAATAGAAGAAAAGAATATTGATGAATTTCGACTTGCTTTTGAAAAAGTAGCAAAAAACTATATTAACGATAAAATGGTTGAACCAGAAATTATTATTGATATTGAGTTAAACTTAGATGAGTTATCTCCTCGTTTTTTTGAAGTATTACGATTGTTTTCTCCTTTTGGTTATAACAATCATAAACCAATCTTTTTTACAAAAAATGTAAAAACTGCTGCAGGTGTAAAAATTGTTGGTCAAAATCATTTAAAATTCCGAGCAATTCAACGAAATTTTGTGATTGATGCAATTGGGTATCACTTAGCAGATAAAATTCAATATGTAAATGGCAATAAGGAGTTTTCTATTGTCTACACTCTTGAAGAAAACCATTTCAAAGGCGGTATGTCTCCTCAAATTCGAGTTAAAGATATTCGCCCTTCAGAAGAATAAAAAGAATGAATGGTGATGAATTGAACGCTTCTCCATCAAATACTTCATTGACTATCAAGGTGCTTTCACATAACAAAACCTCACCTTTGTCATTGGGTACAGTAATAGGGCTTTGTCAAAACAATATTGAATACAGAATTCTATATTCAGAAGATTTCCAAAAAACATTCGAAGATGTTTTACCTACATTTGTTATTCGATGTATAAATGTAATCGAAAACACTCAAGGTAAAAGTGGAAATCAATTTCATTTTTCTTTTGAATCAATACTAATTATTGAGCCAGAATGGTTAATTAGTGTTACCGATATTGTACAATGTGTAGTAGATGATGCTATCAATACGAATTTACTTTTCTACGATGTTTTTAAACCAATTTCAATATCAAGTTCAATTCCATTTGGTTCTTTAGTGAATTTCATTTTCGACGAAGTTCTCCTAAATCCTGAAACAACTTACGATGATATTTTTGAAAGCGCAATGAGATCTAAACCTTTAGTTCCAGCGTTGCTCCAAAATGAGAAAAACTCTTTAGAAGAATTGTTTCAAAAAGGTAAAGATATGTATTCTATTTTTAAAAATAGAATACAAAAATTTGCGGTTGAACCATTTACTTTAGAACCACAATTTGTTTCAAAACAATATGGAATTGTTGGGCGATTAGATTATTTAAAAACAGATGCAGAACTAAACAGACTTGAAGTAATTGAGCTTAAATCTTCAATTGCTCCTACATTTGCTGGAAGTTTTTACTTTCGTTCAATTCGATACCCTTCTACAATGTGGTCTTCACATTTTATTCAAGTCGTTTGTTATCAATTGCTGGTAGAAACTATTTTCCCTAAATCAGGAATCGTACACTCAATTTTCTATGCCTCTGAAAAAGAAAATTATCTTCGAAGTGTTCCCATAACTTCTACGTATAAAAGAGTTTGTTTGGAAGTCCGTAACAAAATTGTCATTGCCAAAAAGCAAGTACTTTCAAAAAAATTTCCTTTTCATCAATCGTTGTTGCAAAACAAATTGGGATCAATTCCAAAATATTCAGTTTCTGAATATAGAGATTTGCATAAAATATATTCAACCTCAAGTAATCTTGAACTTCTGTACTTTCGTTCAATGATTTTCTTTTTGGAAAATGAATCTGTTGCTTCTGCTTTTCGATTCCAAAACTCTAAAAACAAATCGAAAGATCAATCTCTTTTCTTATTTTCTTCAGAAGTTGAAAAAAGTAACTCCCCATATTTCCTTTCTAATCTTCGTTTAAACCATTGGAGTAACGATGGTTCAATTTCTTTTTCTATACAGTTGCTGCCTTTAACGTCGTTGCGTTCAGGGGATTCAGTGCTTTTGTATCCACAATGCTTTCGACCCGAATTACAACCTTTGTTAAAAGCTTCAATAGTTTCTGTAAGTAAGGAGAAAATAGTTCTTAAACAGCACCATACGTATTCAAATGATTACTTCAAACCGTACTTAGATGAAAGATGGTGTATAGAAATTGATTCAACTCAACGATCTATTTCCACAAATTATCATAAATTGTTGTCGAATATACTATATTTGAAAGTAGAAAAAAAAGGATTATTGTTAGGCTTACTTCCCCCTAAGCAAAGTGTGGAATTTTTGATTGACAACAAAATAGAAGGTGTAACAGAAACGCAAAAGTCTGCCATTCAGAATGCAATTGCTTGTCGCGACTATTTTCTTATTCAAGGTCCTCCGGGGACTGGAAAAACTTCGATTGTGTTGTCCGAAATTATTAAAAATATTCTGGAAACTACAAACGAAACTATCCTTCTTGTTGCCTATACTAACAAAGTAGTTGATGAACTTTGTAACGTTGTCATTCGCTTAGGGTATGAAAATTCTATGATTCGATTAGGGAGTTCTCTCAATGAAGAAGTGAAAAAGTATACTCTCAATAAAGTACTTTCAGATGTCTCAATTTCAGAATTTTCAAAGATACTACAATCAAAACGAGTAGTTGTTTCCACCGTTTCTTCGATAGTTTCAAATCCAGATATATTTTTGTTTTGGAAATTCAACACTGCAATTGTAGACGAAGCAGCCCAAATAGTTGAAGCATATTGCATTGGGTTCCTTTCCTATTGCGATAGATTTATTCTAATTGGCGATGAAAAGCAGTTGCCCGCAATAGTTGTACAAAATCCAGAAGAATCTTCAATAAACTCATCGGAACTTCAATCAATTGGTTTAGATAGCCTTTCGGAATCGTTGTTTTCCCGTCTGCTAAAAAATGCAAAATCTAAAGGGTGGAATAACTCTTTTACAATGTTAAAAGAACAAGGTAGAATGCATTGGGATATTCAACAACTGTCGAATACTTTATACTATGATCAACAATTGACTATGCTTCATTTAAGACAAAAAGCAACTATTACACACTTTGAAAGTTCTGAATTTTTACAGTATTACTTTTCAAAAAGTAGGGCAATCTTTATAGAAGTAGATTCAATTGAATATCCTACAGAACAAAGATATGGTGAAATCTTAACTCGATTTATTCAAGAAATTCGTGCGGTTACGAAGTTACTTTCTATAGGTGTAATTTCTCCATTCCGTTCTCATAACACTCAAATACTTCAACACTTCGAAGAACAAAACGTCAATTTTGTTGATGTTGATACTATTGAACGTTATCAAGGTTCCGAACGAGAAATAATCCTGTATAGTCTACCAATAATTTCTAAGGATATGTTAGATTCTATTGAATCTGTATCGCTACAATCTGGAAAAGAAATTGATAGAAAGCTGAATGTTGCTATTACAAGGGCAAAGGAATATTTTGTGATAGTGGGTTCTTCAAAACAACTTCGACATTCAAAACAATATGCTGATTTATTAGACTTACTTCCAAGTTTTCAATGGAAATAAAACCGCTGAATATTCTCTTTTTAACGTGCCGTTTCCCATTTCCATTAATTGGTGGAGACCGGATTAAGCCTTACCACCTACTTCGGTATTTATCAAAACATCACTCAGTAACCTTGGTGTACCTTTATCAAGGGTTAGATACCACCATTAAGGAATATACAAAAGAAATTGAAAGTTTTGGTATAACGGTTGTACCTATTCGTCTTTCCCTTTTTTCTTCGTTTGTTTCAATTTTAACATCATTTTTTAGAAAAATTCCTTTAGAAGTTTTGTATTACACTCAACCTTCATTTAAAAAGAAAGTAGATTCACTATTAGATAGTTCTACCTACGATCTAGCAATTGCTTTTTTTTTAAGAACTGCAGAGTATATTAGAAAGAAGAATATTAAAAAAATTCTTATTGCTGAAGACTGTCGTTTGGTGTATCAACAACGTTCGGTAGAATCTTCAACTTCTATGTTACAAAAAGCAATTCGAATTTGGGAAACTAACAAATTAGCATATTACGAAAAGGATGTAGTGAATGATTTTGATTGCACTACTTTTGTTACAAATGAAGATATTCTGTTTGTGAAAAATCAAAACCCTAATGCAAAATATGCACTTCTATCTAATGGATTTGATACAAAGAAATTTACATTTATTCCTTTTTCTTCTATTCGAAAAAATGCTCTCTTTGTTGGTAAATTAGATGTGTGGGCAAATGAAATGATGGTTCGGTATATTGTTGAAACAATTATGCCAAAAATTCGGCAACATTTCCCGTCATTTTCAGTTACAATTGTTGGTGGGAATCCCAAAAAAAGTCTACTTTCCTATTTGGAACAATTCCCTTTTGTTACTGTTCATTCTAACGTTTCCGATGTTGTTCCTTATCTCCATTCTCATTTCGTATTTTTGCATCCACATCGAGGAGCAACTGGAATTCAGAATAAAATAATTGAAGCAATGGCAACCGGAATTCCTATAATAACAACTAATTCTGGTGTTCAGGGGATTGCAGTTCAACATAAGGAGCATATTCTTATTTCTGCTTCTGTAGAAACTATGAGTGATGATATTCTTGATTTATTACAAAACCCTTCTCAGGCAGAATCAATGGTTCTCTCGGCTCGTTCTGCTATTGAAAATGAGCATAAATGGGAATCTATTTTTGCTTCTTTTGAAACAATTATAACTTCAGTATTACAATGAAAGCAGTTTTTTTTGACCGAGATGGTGTAGTGAATTTGAGAATTATGTGCGGTTATGTTACTGCTCCAGAAGAATTAGTGCTTCACTTAGATTTCTTAGAATTTTTCCCTACGGTTTTTCAGAATGGTTTTGTCCCTATTCTTATTACCAATCAACAAGGGGTAGGAAAAGGTATAATGTCGCATTTCGAATTACATAAAGTTCACCAGCGTCTTCAGCAAGAAGTATTCAAAAAAACAGGATTTCAATTCTTAGATATATTCGCGGCAACGGATTTGAAAGCTACTTCTATTCGTCGAAAACCATTACCAACAATGCTTCTAGAAGCTGCTCGATTACATTCTATTCACTTAGAAGATTCAATAATGATTGGCGATACAGAATCTGATATTCTTGCTGGTCAGAACGCTGGTGTGAAATCAACAATATTTGTAGATCGAGGCGAAAAAACCACCGATTTAGCAACTCTTATTGTCAATAAACTTTCACCTGAGCTTTGGAATAAACTGTAACCATACCGTTTTTTTATAGAAACGTCTTGTTTATGTGTTGAAATTATCGTGAATAATCGACGTAAGTTCCTATTCTGTATGCTTAATCGACTTTTTCTTTTTTATATATCGAAAGAATACAAAAAAATCGACATATCAAATTGATATGTCGATTTCAGTAGTAAAAAAGAACTATTTTTACTCCTAAGAAGGATCATAACTAAGCCAAGGACCCAGCCATTTTTCAATAGTTTGTAGTGGCATTTCTTTTCGCAAAGAGTAATCTTCGGCTTGTTCTTTCGTAACTTTTCCAATTGGAAAATACTTCGATTGAGGATGAGCAAAATACCATCCACTCACTGCAGCAGTTGGATACATTGCAAACGATTCTGTCAGCGAAACGCCTATTCTATTTGTAGCATCTAACAAAGCAAACAACGTTTCTTTTTCTGTATGGTCAGGGCAAGCTGGGTAACCGGGTGCTGGGCGAATGCCCTTATACCGTTCCTTGATCAATTCATCATTGGAAAGTGCTTCTTCCGAAGCATATCCCCATAAGTCTTTACGAACTTTATGGTGTAACCATTCTGCAGTTGCTTCTGCTAAACGATCAGCTACTGCTTTAACGAGAATAGAAGAATAATCGTCGTGTTCTGCCAAAAAAGTAGCACAAAGTTCATCGACACCTGCACCTGCATTAATAACAAAAGCTCCAACATAATCATCGTTATTCGGAGAAACATAATCTGCTAAAGACAGATACGGTTTACCTTGAGCTTTCAGCCCTTGTTGACGTAGAAAATGAAGTTTGGCAGCTGTTTCAGTTCTTGTATCATTTTTAAATAAAGTTACATCCTCATCACCTAAACGATTTGCAGGGAAAAAGCCACAAACAGCACTCACTTGAATAGAATTATTCTTGATGATAGATGAGAGTAATTCTTGTGCATCAGTAAGTAAACGTCTTGCTTCAACTCCATATGTTGGGTCAGAAAGAATTGCAGGATATTTCCCTTTCAGTTCCCAAGATAGGAAAAAAGGTGACCAATCTATAAAAGTAGACAGAATTTCTATTGGGATATCATGAAAAGTCTGAATATCAAATGAAGTAGGAGTAACAATACCATCATAAGTAAACAAAGGTTTTCTCGACCGAGCAACCGCTAATGTAGAGTATTCCTTATCATTCGATCGATTAGCATAATCGGAACGAACTTTTTCATACTCCGTTTTAAATGACTGTTCAAAAACTGAAGAATCTTCCTGTAGGAGGTTCCCTACAACAGGTACAGCTCTGGAAGCATCTAAAACGTGAATTACTGTACCAGAGTACTTAGGAGCTATTTTAACGGCTGTATGAACTCTTGAAGTTGTAGCACCTCCAATTAGAAGTGGTAATTTGATTTTTAATCGTTCCATTTCACGTGCAACGTGTACCATTTCGTCGAGTGATGGAGTTATCAAACCTGACAAACCAATCACATCAACATTATGTAGTTTTGCTGCTTCGAGAATTTTTTCAGAAGAAACCATTACCCCAAGATCAATAACTTCATAATTATTACAACCCAAAACAACACCAACAATATTTTTACCAATATCGTGAACATCGCCTTTTACTGTAGCAAGGAGAACTTTCCCATTGTTCTTTAGAGTAGACCCAGACAATTTTTTTTCTTCTTCCATATACGGTAAAAGAATCGCAACTGCTTTTTTCATCACACGTGCAGATTTTACTACTTGCGGTAAAAACATTTTTCCTGAACCGAACAGATCTCCAACTACATTCATTCCATCCATTAATGGACCTTCAATCACATAAAGTGGTCGTTCGTATTGCAAACGAGCTTCTTCAATATCAATATCAATAAACTCAGTAATTCCTTTAACTAAGGAATGTTTTAAACGTTCTTCAACGGTTTCATTACGCCATGCAAGAACAGCTGTTTCGTCTACAACACCTTTGGTATTTCGATACTGTTCAGCAATATCTACTAAACGTTCTGTAGCATCGGCACGACGATTAAAAATAACATCTTCAACGCGTTCTAAAAGTTCTTTTGGTATTTCATCATATATATCGATTTGCCCAGCGTTAACAATTCCCATATCCATACCAACTTTAATTGCATGGTATAAAAACGAAGAATGCATTGCACGACGAATTGGTTCATTTCCACGGAATGAAAACGACAGATTCGAAACACCACCGGATACTTTTGCTTTCGGTAAATTTGATTTTATCCATTTTGTCGCATTGATAAAATCCATTGCATAATTGTTGTGTTCTTCAATCCCAGTGGCAATTGCAAAAATATTTGGATCAAAAATAATATCTTCAGGAAGGAAACCAACAGTTTCAGTAAGTATAGTATATGCACGTTTACAAATATCAATTTTTCTCTGATACGAATCAGCTTGCCCTTGTTCATCGAATGCCATTACGATAACTGATGCACCATACTGAAGTGCTTTTTTTGCGTGTTCTAGAAACTGCTCTTCACCTTCTTTTATGGAAATAGAATTAATGATGGATTTTCCTTGAACACACTGCAAACCTGCTTCAATGACTGACCATTTAGACGAGTCAATCATAATTGGAACCCGTGAAATGTCTGGTTCAGAACCTATGAGCTGTAAAAATTTTACCATTGCTGATTCTGAATCTAACATTCCCTCGTCCATATTTACATCTATAATCTGAGCACCTGCTTCAACTTGTTGACGAGCAACAGAAAGTGCATCTTCGTATAAATTTTCTTTAATCAACTTTGCGAACTTTGCAGAGCCCGTAACGTTCGTACGTTCTCCGATATTAACAAAATTTGTGTTTTCACGAAGTACAAAAGGTTCCAGCCCACTTAATGAAGTCATTCCCTTTGAAATTTGAGGACTTCTTGGTTGTTTCCCTTCAACTATGGATGCAAAAAAGCGAATATGATCTGGGGTCGTTCCACAACAACCACCAAGAATATTAACAAAACCATCGTTAATATACTCTTCTAAAACTTCCGACATCATTGAAGGAGTTTCGTCGTAGCCACCTAATTCATTTGGCAATCCAGCATTTGGATACAAACTAATAAATGAAGTTGAAAGCGTAGAAAGATCTTCTAAAAATGGTCTCATTTGTGCCGAACCTAATGCACAATTTAAACCAACAGAAAGCAGGTTTGGAGTATGGGCTACTGAATAATAAAAGGCTTCTGTTGTTTGTCCTGAAAGAGTTCGTCCACTCATATCTACAATGGTTCCAGAAATCATTACAGGTAACTGAATCCCCATTTCATTCATTGTTTCAGAGACTGCAAATATTGCTGCCTTTGCATTTAAAGTGTCGAAAATAGTTTCTATTAAAAGGACATCAACACCTCCGTCAATAAGTCCACGAGTTTGTTCTTTATACGAAATTACAACTTCTTCCCAAGTAACAGCTCTAAAGCCGGGGTTGTTCACATCTGGTGAAAGAGACAAAGTTTTATTAGTTGGACCAATAGCACCAGCAACAAAACGAGGTTTATGTGGAGTTACCTTGGTGAACTCATCAGCCGCTTCTTTTGCTAACCTAGCTGCTTCAGTATTGAGTTGATATACAAGGTGTTCAGTTGAATAATCAGCTTGAGCTAAAGAAGTAGAGGAAAATGTATTCGTTTCTACTATGTCACTTCCAGCTTCAAAATATTCACGGTGAATATTCTTTATCAATTCTGGTTGAGTTAATACCAAAATATCGTTGTTTCCTTTTAAGTCTTGTGAAAGGAGAATTCCTTTTGATGAATCTGTACTACCTTTCGGTGCAAAGAACGAACCACGGAAATCTGATTCTTCGAGGTTATGACGCTGTATCATAGTACCCATCGCACCATCAAGAATAAGTATTCGTTCTTTAAGAATGTCAAATAATGGGTGTTTCATTATATTCCTTTTTTTTTGAAAGCACCTACAATTTTGTTTGTATTGCTTTCTCAAATTTAGTTGGGTGTATATTTACATTAGTGTGGTGAATTGACGATTTTTGGGTATGAATATTTAACAGAACAAAGTTACTTTGTTTAATTTTGTGTACTTTGTCTTTTGATTTTAGAATAAATAGAATATTATGATATGTATATAATTAAAATCTTACTTCTTCTTGTGTGTTTTTCTCCATTTTTGGTGTATGGTCAAATCCAACAACCAAAGTTACCTTCTATTCCAAAAGCTACTCAAACTTTGTACATTGCCCAAAATGGAACTGATACTAATCCTGGTACTGCTCTGTTGCCAAAAAGAACATTTAACAATGCTGTTGCTACATTCGAATTTCTTGACGATGACGGTAATGGTAACACATATTGCGAAATTATTCTCTTAGAAGGAGATTATTATTTAACAAATTCTAATCGTATGACTCAAAGTGTTACTAAATGGCGAACTCCCAAACAAGGCGGAGGGTTCTTAAAAAAGAACATTAGTCTTTTTGGAGATGGTTTGGTTACCATTTACGGAGATTCACTCCCTTCAAATTCCATTTTAGTATTGTTAGCAGGTTCTGGAATTTCTGTTCGAAACCTAACTATTAAAAATGGAACGAATTCAGCATTAATTCTGGACGGTTCTGAAATTTCACATCATTCAGATGTTTATATAGATAATGTAACAACAACTAATGTTACTGGATTTGGAATTCTAATCCGAGGATATGACAATATTCATATTCAAAACTGTACTGTTACACAAACCTGTAAAGAAAATGAATTCGAAAAAAATAACAATTGTCAATGGGCTTCAGGTTTAAGAACTACATCATGTTCTAATGTTTTGATCAACAACTGTACTGTGTCTGAAAACTGGGGCGAGGGAATAAATATTAGTTATACAAATACAGTTGTGGTGAAAGATAACATAGTTAAAGACAATTATTCAGCGAATGTTTATTTACACTCAGCTTCCAATGCTATTATTTCACATAATAGAATAAAAATTGAAAATCCTCAATTTTGGAGATATTGTTACGGTGCAAAAGGTACTGCGGCAAGTATCGGAATAGCTAACGAGTTAACTTGTGAAAATGCTTGTTTTTTTACGAACGCAAACTTTAATGGAAATTGTGGTGATAAACGTGCTTGTTGTAGGTATACTGACTACAATAACCCCATACTTCAAGATGTTTCCTATAAACAAATTGATAGTATCTATGTTTTCAACAACATAGTACAAGGTTCTGGTGTTTCTATTTGGGATGCTTTTTCTGAATTGTTAAATCTTTCATATATTAACAATGTGAATATTGAAAATAATACCTTTATAGGAATTGAAGGAACTGATTCTGTGAACAAAGGAGTTATAGAATTTGTTTTAAATACTCCATTTATTTACTGTAACAATGTTCTCTTTAGAAATAATATCATTAGTTACGATGTGAATAGAGCAAAGTCCACTTCGGCTAAATTATATGTCCCTTCAGGAATTTGCAAGGGTGATTGGAAACAAAAAATTTCCTTCTTTTCGAATCGTTGGACTAAAACGCCAATTGTTTCTGGGGTGTCATTTTCTAACGATAGTGAAGAGCCTACCCTTCCTATTTCTGTAGATTTTACAAACCTAACATCTATTTCTCCTTCTCAAAACAGGCAACAATTAGTTCAAGTAGGACAGACAGTTCCTTACATAACTGACGATTTTTTTCACAAACCGAGAAATGGTTTATCTAATATAGGAGCAATAGAAATTGATCCTATTTCTTCAGTTCAAGAATCGAATAAATCAGAATTTGAAATTCGAAGTAATCATTCATCAAAGAGTTTGAACATATTTTTATCAGACAAACTATTTGGGAAATCAATAGAACTCTACAATTCAATGGGTCAATTGCTATACACGACAGTAATATCCCAAACAACTATAGAAATAAACGCATTAAACAATATACCTTCAGGTATATATTTTATTCGAATTGGTAACCATTCTCAACCAATAATTTGGTACTAACCTACCGTTGAATAAGTACAGGAATTGTTTCTTGAATAGTAGGAGTTTGTAACACAATAAAGTATGTTCCGTTCTGAATAGTTGCTGTAGAAAATCGAATTCTCGATTTAGAAAATTCTGGGCTACCAGAAAATAATGTTTGGACTGTTATTCCCTGAATATCCACTAAATCTACTTTGGTAAATCCTTTTTCCGAAAGAATCAGTTCCAATTCCACGAATTCTGTTGAAGGTTGTGCAGAAGTAAGTGCAAGCAAAACCTTAGTTCCTGCATTTACCAAACGTGTACCACCTTCTTCACAGATATCTATAATAGTAACTAATCCATCACGTTTACCAATCCTATCATTTGAGTTTCTAATTCTAACGGAATCAATAAATAATGGAGTGGAAGAAACATTGCCTAATGCAACTCTTAACTCTAATGAACCTATTTCACCTTTAGCATTTGTTTGCAAAGGAAAAGTTAGAGGAACTAATCTTTCACCACCAATTATAGTTCCGTTAAATTGAGCAAGTCTTGGAACTAACACAGATGCATTAAAACGAAGAATAAAGTCAACTTCAGCATTTGAAGAGAAAATAAAGTTTTCGTTATTTTCTAAAGTAATGGGCACTGTTAAAAAAGTATTTGTAAATGCTTCTTTGATTGGAGCAACAATTACTATATCTTTTGCTGCGGTATCTCTTCCTTCGCCAAACAGGGTAATAACAGCTGGTGAGCCTTCGCCTGAATGTTCTAAAATAAGATTCGATTGAACTCTACCTACTTTTTCAGCAAAGAATTGTAAATCTAATTTTAAAGTATCAATTTTTGAAATAGTGGTATTTCCTGCAAAAGGAGAAAGGATTGAGAACGAAGTTGCTGAACCACCTTCAATTTTTGCATTTGTAACTTGAATGGGCGTTGTAGAAAGAGCATAAATTGTCGTTACGTTAAAAGAATCTTTTTTTGTAAACACATCAATAATACCAAAATCAATTAGTTTATTCTGTTGAGCTACTGTTTCTTCTATCCCTTCCCCTTGAATTGGAATAACTACAGAATCGGATTGAGTAATCACTTCAACAAAAGCAGTATGTATACCAATTCGATTTGGAACAAATTGAAATTCGCCAAAACTATTAGAAAAGCCATTGATGGTATATTCTGGTAATCCACTTAACAATGAAAAGGCATTTTGGTCAGGCCCAAAAATTCTTAACGAATTTACTGTAAATGGAAATTGAGATACATTCTGAACAAAAGGAGTTATGATAGAATCTTTTACTTTGCCGACCAAAACCTTCCCCATATCAATTTGTTGAGTTTTTAACTCAGGTATCACAATACGGAATACAGAATCCGAAACGTCCATTTGACTTAAAGTATCTTGATTCTCCCAAACAATAATAGCTTTGTCTTGAGGAGCAGTACTAAAATTAATTGCTCCCATCAATTGTCTACCATTTGGACTGTATTCTAAATCCCTATAACGATCTAAGGACCAGCCAGAATTATTCAAGATGTCTCTAACTCGGTACGTTTTACTTGGCAGTAATGTTTTTAAATCAACTTCAACTACATTGGAAGCACTGTCAAATACAACTGTAGAAAACATTGGGTTAAAAGCAATAGCATCCGAAAAAGTTGGTATTACAAATGATGCTTCTTTTGAGCCAGTAGTAGAATTGTATATAATGTTTTGACGATCTCTATACGAACCAATTTCTATGCCTGAAGCTGTCATTATTTGACTTCCATCTGGACTCCATTCAATATCTTGTCTATGAAATTTGGAAAGTGGAACTATTTCTAAAACGGAAACTTTATTTGTAAAATCGTAAACAAGAATTTCAGGATCAAAACCTGAAATTGCAATAAATCTGCTATCGGGACTCCAAGCGGTTTTTATAGTCCTGCTATCTCTTGTTCCATCGTAGGTAATTCTATCAATTTCAACATTGTTACTATAATCATACACTACGAGTATTTTTGAAATTTTGTTTGATATTGTAGCAGAATAAGAGATTGCAATTTTAGTTCCATCAGGGCTCCATTGTATATCAATAAGATAATGCATCAGGGAAGGGGGAGGTACAGTTCTTATAACTGTATTGTTTACAGCGTCAACGATATAAAGAATTGAATCTCCATAGGCTAGTTCATTCCCCAAAGGATTTTTACTTATCCCTGGAAAACCAAATCGAGCACTAGGTAGATCAATAATCTTTCTTACTAAACCTGTATTTACGTATAATTCTGTTATAGTTTTTTTTATTGGAACGTTATTATTATCATATTCAGCAGTTAAATAATAGATAGAATTACCATCATTACTCCAAGTTGCATCGGTAAGAAATGATCTTGAAGCCCTAACAGTATGATACAAGGAAATATCATTTGAATCAACATTTCTCAAAGATTTATTACCAAGAACAACTTTAACAAGACAACTATCAGAAGCAATTTTGGGAGCTTTCCAATTGTGTACTAATCCGCCTGCTTTATTTGTAATTAATTCCCAAGTCCGTCCGTTATCAATGCTATAGTGTAATGAAACTGTGTCTATCGGGGGAACGTTTTTCCATCGAATAACCGTATCAATCCCTGCAACAAATACTTCACCTCCATTTGGTTTGACAAGCGTTAGAGGTTCTTGTTTATTTACGTATTGTCTAAATCCGCCAGTTGCAAACTGAAATATTTCACATTCATTCGTTTTAATACTAAATTGAGTATAATTATACGAACTATCAAAGGGATTATAGCTAACATTCAACGGTATAGTTTCGCCTGGGTTTATTATGAAGTTTGTTGGAAAAATTGTAAACAACGGATTTGAAGAATTTATAGCAGTAACTTGTATAGGTGTTGTATAATTGGAAGTAAACAATATTGTTGTATCGCTTTGTAAACTTAGACCTTTAAATGAAACTGCCAAACGATTTGGATCAAACGAAACTTGAAGATCCTTTTTCTTTGGTTGAATATAACTGGCAGTATCCTTGAATTGATTCCATTCAAAAAGAATTGTATTTATATTAAAACTACATTCCAACAAAGAAGTCCATTCAATACTACACGGATCTACACCTTGTGCATCATCTAATATTTCTGAAAAAATATTTTCTGCCTCACTACCAGAAACAACTTTATCGAAAACTAAGCCATCTGTAGCATTTGCTATGTTAATCAATTTAGCAGGTGCATTTATGCCTACACAAACGATATAAATTCTACAATTTTGGCTTAGTGCTTCGTTAATTACATCTTGTTCAGATATTGAATTAGAGATTCCATCTGTCAAGAATATAATTGAACGTGAGAATTTAGCTTTTTTTGCAATTAGTAAGGCACCTGAAGGAGGATTAAGTAACCCAGCGTTGTAATCGGTTCCACCACTTGGTACAATGGAATTTACTGCATTTGTTAAGAAGGTCTTATCTTTTGTGAAATCTTGTCTTAACATACTATTATTGTCAAAACTCGTCACGGCAACTTCTACATTTGTATTTGGAATTGAGGAAATTAACTTCACAGCAGCCTTTTTCGCAATTTCCATATTCGATTCACCATTAACTATTGAACTCATAGATCCAGAATTATCTAAGGTTAACACAATAGATACAGGTTTTATTTTGTTCAAATCTGATGGACAACTAATAGAAGTAATGGTACGTTGTTGGTTGTTTTCAAATAGCCGTAGTTCATTGCTATTTGGCACTGCTCTGTTTCCATTAGCATCAACAGCTCTAAACTTTGCTGATACTGTAGGGTAATTGCTGGTATTAACCGAAAATAACTGTATCTCTTGCGAAGTAGTTTTAGATACTAAAACACAAAATAAAAAAGCAATTGTAAATACTGTTTTCATTATCATTTTATTTTTTGATATAAGATTATTTGAAATACTTTAACGTTTAATAAGTACAGGAATTGTTTCTTGAACCGTAGGAGTTTGTAACACAATAAAGTATGTTCCGTTCTGAATAGTTGCTGTAGAAAATCGAATTCTCGATTTAGAAAATTCTGGATTACCAGAAAATAATGTTTGGATTGTTATTCCCTGAATATCCACTAAATCTACTTTGGTAAATCCTTTTTCCGAAAGAATCAGTTCCAATTCCACGAATTCTGTTGAATGTTGTGCAGAAGTAAGTGCAAGCAAACCCTAGTCCTTTAAACCCCATTTCAAGTTTAACTGGGGAAATGTTGAAAGCTTTGTCAATTATTTTAGTTGAAACGTATTCTTTTATATTCGATAGTTGTTTGTGCTCAAAAGCAACTTCTTTCTTTCCAAACTCACATTCAATAGTTGATTCCCATTTTACAACACAAGGAGTTTCATTTATTGATTCAGCATAAAGTTTAAACAAAATTAGTTCGAATTCACGCAAGGAAGTAACAGAGTTAAAAACCGTTCCTCCTGTAGAATCTGCTAATCCTTCTAATTCTTTTGAAGTTAACAAACCAAGTGAAATTATGTGAATAGTACACCCTAATATTTTTGCATTTATTAAAATGGAATCTGCAGAAAGTAAGTTCGACAAACCATCGGTAATGAAAATAATGGTTGGCTTATATTTTGCTTTTTTTGCTAACTGAATTGCACCAATCGGAGGATTAAACAACCCTGCATCGTAGTTTGTACCTCCAAAAGGACTGAATGAGTTTACTGCTTTCTTGAGTTTGGGTTTATCTATTGAAAAATCTTGAGCTAAAAAAGCATTATCATTAAATGTAGTAATTGCACATTCAAACTAAGAATTTGGAAACGTACTAATTAAGTTGTTTAAAGAACTTTTAACTATATCTATAGTTTTGAGGTTAAAAGTAGGTAGATTCATTGATGCTGAAATATCAACGGTGATGATCAGTGATGCTGCCAAACCTTGAGTTCCAGTTGGACAGTTTATGGAAATGTTTTGAACTGCATTTCCATTTTCAGTAATATTAACAGATTCTGTTGATGGAATCATCTTGTTACCTAAAATATCAGTTATTTTAAATTGAGCTGACATAAACGGATATGATTCCGAATTTAAGGAGTAAATATTAAAACTTTGTGAATGTAGCGATGAACATACTACAAAATATGCAAATAATATAAATATTCTCATATTGATTTTGATAAAAATACTGTGAAAAATATCAATCGATAGTTTAAAATAGCAAAAAGAATATTTAAAAACTAATAATTTTTATGAATCATCTTGTTTCAAGGTTGAATTAGAATGTTCCAAGAAATAAATGAGAACTGAACGCACAAAAAAAAGCACTGAATCGTCTATGGTTAGCTATTGAATATTGAGGAAAATTTGAAAAAATATATACAGATACGCGGCGCAAAAACAAACAATTTAAAGAATATTTCTGTTGATATTCCTCGAAACGCCATTACGACAATTACCGGAGTTTCAGGGTCTGGAAAATCTTCTTTAGCCTTCGAAACTATTTATGCTGAAGGTCAAAGAAGATTCGTAGAATCGTTGTCTTCTTATGCGAGACAGTTTCTAGAACGAATGAGAAAACCAGAAGTAGAATCTATTACTGGTTTGCCTCCAGCAATTGCAATAGAACAAAAAGGAGCAAATAGGAACCCACGTTCTACTGTTGGTACTACAACAGAAGTTTACGATTTTATTCGTGTTCTTTATGGCAGAATTTCTAAAGTACATTGTAAAAAGTGTGGTAAAATTGTTCAAAAATCTTCACCTCAAAACATTGCCGAAGAACTTCAACAAAATTGTACAATTGGAGATAGAATATATATTCTCATTAGAATGTCGCAGGCTACTGAATTTGACGATGTTATGCAAATATTTCAAGAAAATGGTTTAACTCGTTACTGTATATTGCCT
>JBDNFX010000050.1:0-6083 GCA_041689575.1 Kapaibacterium sp. (SeqCode) | reverse complement strand
TATTAGTGGAACAGGAACAACAATTCCAGTAAATGTCATTCAATCCGGAGATTATGAAATTAGAATAAAAAGACCCGGTTCTGTTCGGTATGCATACTATAGTTTCTATGCTTATAATTATGGAAGTACTGACCTTTCATCGTTTGAAGTAAATAAAGAAGGTCAAGTAACAATTATTTCCGATAAAGAATCTTATTCAGTTGGTGAAACTGCAAATTTGTTATTTAAAACGCCATTTCAAGGTAAGTTGTTAGTAACTGTCGAACGCAATAATGTATTAGAACACCATATTCTTAAAACCAATAATAGAGCCACAACGTTAGCATTACTAATTAAAGATGGTTTTGCTCCGAATGTGTATATTTCTACAACATTGATAAAGCCTCACGAAGAATCTGACATTCCTTTAACCGTTGCACATGGATATCATAATATTTCCATTGCTCAAACAACATATAAAATGGGTGTTAGCGTTGATGCACCACAAAGTTCAAGAGCAAATACAATGCAGACTATTACGGTTAAGGCGAAACCAAACTCAGAAGTCACTGTTGCTATTGTCGATGAAGGTATTTTACAAGTAAAAGGTTTTGTTAGTCCAAATCCATTTGATTATTTCTTCCAAAAGAGAGCTTTGACTGTTGAATCTTTTGATATGTATAAATTCCTCTATCCTGAATTTTCAATTGGAAAAATTAGTTTTGGTGGTGGTGACGGTGATTTTACAAGAAGAATTAACCCAATTACAAGTAAACGAGTAAACTTAGTTACATTTTGGTCGGGTGTTTTAAAAACTGACGAAAATGGGAAAGTAACATATACTTTTAAAGTTCCTCAATTTTCTGGATCATTGCGAGTAATGGCAGTTGCATACAATGATAAAACTATGGGCGGTGCTGAAGCTTCAATTTTAGTAGCTGATCCTTTGGTTCTTTCTACTGCACTACCGAAATTCTTAAGTCCAAAAGATACTTTTTCTTTACCTGTTATAATTACAAACACAACAAATGAATCGAAAAATGTTTCTGTAAAAGTTTCTGTTCAAGGACCACTGAAAGTTCTATCTTCTGGTTCAAATTCAATAACAATTCAAGGAAAAACTGAACAAGTTGCTACTTTCTTATGTAGTTCTACAGAAGAAATTGGTTCAGCATCACTACAAGTAGCTGTTACATCTGGTTCTGATGAATATATCGATTCATTAGAAATCCCCGTTCGACCTGCATCTTCTTTGCAGAAGATATCTGGAAACGGTGTAATCAGTGCTGGGAATATTGAAACTTTTGAAATGGTTTCTCCGTATGTGAATGGAACTACTCAAAAGAAATTGTTAATTTCAAATTCTCCAATTGCTCAGTTCTGTAAAGATTTGTCAATGCTTGTTTCTTATCCGTATGGGTGTTTGGAACAAACAATTTCTACAGGGTTTGCTCAAATGTATTTCGCTGATCTGTCACGTGCTTTACGTTCTAACAAACTTATATCTTCGAACCCAACTGAAAATGTTCAAGAAGCCATTAGAAAGGTTGAATCTATGCAATCCTATAATGGAGGATTTTACTATTGGCAGGGTGGTACTCAAGAACATTGGTGGTCTTCAATATATGCTTGTCAATTTTTATTAGAAGCAGAAAAAGCCGGTTTTCAAGTTAATAGGGCTGTTTTAGATAAAGCATTAGACTATTTAACAAAACGTTTAAAAGTTTCAACATTGGTAGAATATAGATTTGTAAATGGTTCAACAATGAAAAAAGGTGAATATGCACCACGAGAAATTGCGTATTCCTTGTATATTTTGGCTTTAGATCAAAAAAGAGAAGTTTCGACGATGAACTATTTAAAATCGAATAAAAATCTTTTAACTGATGATTCTAAATACTTATTGGCAGTTACTTACAAACTATTAGGCGATAATGCGAACTATTCGGAATTACTACCAAAACAGTTTTCTGAAGATGTTTCAGTTCAAGAGTTTTCAGGTAGCTTTTCATCATCTGTAAGAGACCAATCAGTTGCTCTAACAGGTTTGTTAGAAGTTGACCCTTCCAATCCACAAGTTGCAGAATTAGTGAGACACTTGTCAGAGCAAATGAAAAAAGCTCAATATTTGAATACACAAGAAGTTTCTTTTGCTTTAATGGCATTAGGGAAATATGCAAGACTTCAAGGTGAAAGTTCTGTTTCGGCAACAATTGAAGTGGACAGTAAAAAAGTTGCAGATTTTACATCAGGTCAAGATTTGATTTTAACAAATGGGATTGAAAATTCTAAAGTCGTAAAAATTACTACTTCAGGAAAAGGTCAAATTTATTATTCTTGGGAAACATCAGGCATCGGATTAACTCCATCGAAGAACATTGATTCATATTTGATAGCTCGAAAATCGTTCTTTACCCGAACAGGTGGAGCAATGTCGTTATCTAACTTAAAACAAAACGATTTAGTTGTTATTCGTTATAGCATTTCTACAAATGACAAGAGCGTTGTTTCTAACGTCGTAGTAACCGATTTGCTACCAGCAGGTTTAGAGATAGAGAATCCAAGAATTAGTGCTGTACAAGGCTTAGAATGGATAAAAGATGCCTCTCAAATGGACAATATGGATATACGTGACGATAGAGTAAGTTTCTTTGTGAAAGCAGAAGGTAAAACGAAGTATTTATATATTTTATGCCGAGCCGTTTCTAAAGGACAGTTTACTATGGGACCTGTAATGGCAGACGCAATGTATAATGGAAATTACAGATCTTACAATGGTGCAGGTAGGGTATCAATTCAGTAGAACTTTGAGTATATTAATAAAAAAGGGAAGCAAATGCTTCCCTTTTTTATTAAATGAACTATAATTTTATAGTTTTACAAATCTGCTTCTTAATGTTCCTTTTAAGGAAGTTAAGTGTACATAATAAGTACCATTTGGTAAATTAGATACATCAATTGAATTTTGATTTGAAACTTTCACAACTTCTTTTCCTAATGTTGATACAATCGAAATTGTATAATTATCTACAATAGGAACAGAAACAAATAGTCTTTTTTCTACAGGGTTGGGGTAGACTGTAAAATCAATTTCTTTTGTATTTTCTACTGAAGAAAAATTATCAAAATAGCTAAAAACTATTCCATTATTTCCAACTGCAAATCCTAAATTGCCACTGTCATTAAAAGTAACTGCATTTAAATCTTGTGTTGTTGGTAAACCTTCTGAAGTCCAAGTGGTTCCACCGTCCATAGTTTTTAATAATGTACCAGCTTCACCAACAATGTATCCTTGGAAATCATCTTTAAAATCAATTGAAAACAAATGTTTTGTTGTATTTGAAAGTACAGAAGTCCAACTTTGACCACCATTGACTGTTTTTACTATAGTTCCTGTTCTACCAACTGCAAATGCAGTAGTTTCAGTGACTTTAACTATATCAGTTAGTTCTTGAGAAGTCATAGTTGAAGTTTGAGTCCAATCAGCTCCACCATTCGTAGTTCGTACAATTGTTCCTTCATCGGCTGCGATTAAACCAATATCATCAGATAAGAAAACCATTTTATTCATTTTCTTATCGATAATATTGGAATGTTGAATCCAAGTACCACCTAAATCTGGAGAATAAACAATTCTACAAACATATACTTTTTGAGTTGGATTGTAAAAATATCCAGGTCCCCAAAGCTGAGTTTCACCACGACGTGTAATATCACTTAACCAGCGAGTTGTGCTTGTAATTGCAGTGCCATTAAAAGCTGTCCAAGAATCGCCTGCATCATTAGAAAGAAATGCTGAGGAACGATTAGGATTTACTATAGTACCTCCAACACTATTAACAGGTAAATTAGTACCTCCAACTAGAATTCTTTTTTGACCACCCAAGTCTAAAAGACTTCTAAATAAATATGCTGGGTCATTAGATGTAATTTCCTCTTGTAACCAAGTAATCAAATTCGTGGACTTTAATACAATTCCCCCAGTACCAACAATCCAAGCCTCATTTGCACTCACGATTTTTACATCTAAGTATGAATCAGTATTTCCTGTTGGTCTGGCAGTCCAAGTCCCACCACCAGGTTGAGCTTTCAATGTGCAAATCTGAATCAAAAAAATAAGAGCAAGTGTAGTAAATTTCATTTTTGACTTTCTAAATTGGAATAATTATTGCTTAGTAAATGTGTATTACATAAAAGAAAATTATGAAACACATTCTAATATCCGTTTTTCTCGTACTTTTATTGGCTTCTTGCAGTACTTCTATACGTTTTTCGACAGAAAGTCAATCAAAGTCCGAAACAAAACCTTTTTCTGTAAATTCCAAAACAATAGATATTGGTGATTACGAAGGGGTTTATAAAAAATTAGTTTCTGAAGCTCAACGATGGATAGGCGTGCCGTATAAATGGGGTGGACAAACTATGGATGGTGTAGACTGTTCTGCATTTGTTGGAAACGTATATAAGTCAGTAGGGATTTCCTTACCAAGAACATCTACTCAACAATTCGAAAGTTATTCAACAAATGTTGAAAAACCTAAAGTTGGAGATTTGATGTTTTTTACTTTTACAAATAGCCAAATTTCCCACGTAGGAATGTATGTGGGGAACGATCAGTTTATTCACGCATCAAGTTCAAAAGGCGTAACGCTTCAACACATAAAGGACAGACCTTATGCTCAAAAATTAGTTGGAATTAAAAGAATCATCGATTAACTGAGCTATCTTTCTTTAGTAATTCTTTTCGAATTGAATCATTCCTTTTGAACGTTTCTTTACGTGAAGAATCTAATAATTGTTTAAAATACTGTTGCCTAACTTCACGTTGAGCCATTTTATACTTAAGTTTTTCACAACTTGAAAATAATAGAACAGAAACAATTAATAAAAATAAGAGAGTTAATTTATACATTTAAAGAAATCCGTTTGATAATAGTAGATATTTCCGTATATTTGTATTCTAGTTGCGTCCGTAGCTCAGCTGGATAGAGCAACAGCCTTCTAAGCTGTGGGTCAAAGGTTCGAATCCTTTCGGGCGTACAACAAGGTTCCTAATATTAGGAGCCTTTTTTTCATTTATGGTAAAATACGTAAATCGTATTTCTGTAACAGTCCATAAATAGAGTTTAAAGAAAAAGTTGCTTTCTTGATATTGTTCAACTCTGGATTAATTGAAAAAGCCAATTGAACCAATAAAATTTGCCTTTTTTAAGATAGTTCTGTTAAATATAGCACCATCTAATTCACATTCCTCAAACAATGCAGATTGTAAAGAAGTTTCTGTAAAATCAACGAAGTGTAATTTACAATTTTTAAAAAGAGTCATGTCTAATGGCAGTTTAACAAATGTAGAGTCATTCAAAATACATTCAATAAACTGGAAAGATAATCCAAAAGTATTACAAAGTTGAAATTGCACACCGAGTATTTTACATTCTATAAATTCACAATCAACAAAGGAAGTTAATTTTACATTAGATAAACTAAAATTACAATGTTTAAAGGTCGTTTCAGTAAATTTTACATTATTCACATCAGAATGAGAAAAATCACAGTTTTCAAACAAACATGATTCATATAATCCCTTTGAAATTGGTTTCAATTTATAGTCTATTTTTGTATACTTTACTTCTTCAAAATAATCCATATTGATTTTAAGTTTTTCTGAAACTCGACATAATCTAAAAATAATAATAAGTTATCTGTTATGATGTATCGATTTTTTTGCTATTTTCGTTTAAAGTAACGTTATATTTCAATAGTTTCAACTATCATAATAAGATACTCAACTTGTATGCTTTCCATTCTTATAAGTATTGGTTGATAGAAAGTATCAATTTTAAAAACTGTTGTTGTAAAATAAACGAAACAAAACTATGAAAAAATTCTACTCAAAATTACTATTAGTTCTCGTAACATTATTTGGATGTGAAGATTCTCCTATTGATAGTTTTGAAGATATACACAATAAAAATTCAAGTGGACTATTTGATAATCTAAACTTTATACAGTAACTAAGATACTAGTTGTCAATTAAAGTATTAGTTTGAATCTAACCAATATGTTTTCATCTTTCCTTTTCCTTTAATTACCATTTCTCCTCT
>JBDNFX010000049.1:0-7153 GCA_041689575.1 Kapaibacterium sp. (SeqCode) | reverse complement strand
TTATCAAATTCCCAACCATTTCCACTAAAGAGCGATCCAAATTGTTTAAACCAATCATTTCCTTTTGGAGTGAATAGATTACCTAAGAATACAAAAAGCAATAATAATGGAGTAATGTATTTAATGACAAATTTATATATAGTTGGTACTTTCATATCTGAACCATCGGTAATTTCTTTCCAACCTTTTTCTATGCCAAAAACCCACCCAAAAAGAATAACTTCAGCTATGGCAAAGATAACTAACGAAAAAGTACCTGCCCAATAATCATACTCGTCAAAAACGCCATTTTTAAAGAAGAGAACAGTCGGTATTCCCATAATAAATACTACTAGACCAAAAGTCCAAGAAGATTTGTTTTGAGACCATTTGAATTCATCTTTCATAAATGCTACCCAGGGACTCCCCATTGCCAGAGAAGAAGTTATTCCTGCAAAGAACAACAAACCGAACCACATAAATCCGCCAATAGTGCCTAATGTTGCACCCCATTGACTAAATAAATATGGCATTGTTTGAAACCCCATAGAAAACCCAGCGTTTTCCTTCACCCAATCTAACCCTAAATAGCCTACAGAAATAGGGATAATAACGGCAGCTCCAAGAACGACTTCTACAAATCCGTTCATCCACCCAGCAGACATAGCACTCAAAGCAATATCGTCATGCGAACGAACATAGGCAGCATAACAATGAATAGTACCCATTCCAATAGACAAGGTAAAAAAGATTTGTCCTGCAGCTGCTACCCATACTTTTGGATCGTAAAGACTTGTAAAGTTTGGATTCCAAAGAAAGTTAAAACCCGCAAAGGCATCACAATCAGTACAACCAGCAGTAGCTCCACCAGCACCTAATGTCCATCCTCTTATTGCAAGGAAGATACCAAATGCGATGAGAATAGGCATTCCTATTTTTGCGGTAAGTTCGATTCCTTTTTCAAGACCACGTGAAAGAATGTATATATTCAATAATAAACATAGAACATAAAATATTATGGCTTCAAAGGGTATTCCTGTTGTTGAAGCTAACACATCAACATAGGTAACAAAAAACTGAGAGACTTCTAATTGACTTAAACCAGAAAAGGTTTGGATAAGGGAGTGATAAGCATACGAAAGAGTCCAAGACTCGATATAACAGTAATATGAAGCTACGGCAATATTTGTAAAAATTCCAAAGGCACCTATATATTTCCAAAAACGGTTGTTACCAATCCGTTCGAACATAAAAGGAGTCGAGTGATCGCCATGACGTCCGCCAAAGCGACCAATCGACCATTCAATCCATAATAATGGAATTCCCATTAGGAGAAAGCAAACCAAATAAGGAATGATGAAAGCTCCACCACCATTTTGTACTGCTTGCATAGGAAATCGTAAAAAATTCCCTAATCCAACCGCGTTTCCAGCCATTGCTAGAACTAAACCAACTCTCGACCCCCAATGTTCTTTTTTACCCATTATTACCTACATGTCATTAATCAAATTGAGAAATTGGAACATGTATTTGTGCCAAATTGTTATCATTTTCACCAAAGGTCTCATACACCACTCCACCATTCATTCTTTGAATTTGGCTATGTGCAATTGCTAATCTGAAAATTATAGATTTTTTATCCAAATGCATAAACTCTACAATATTTCGTTGATTTTCTTTAAAGATAAGAAGTAGCATTTTGCTTAATTGATATCGTCGATGTTCCTTTAACTGTAAGTACCTGCCCGTTGCTTATCAAGGGATTGACAAGTGATAACGAACAAAGTAATACGAAAAGAAGAATATTTGTATACAACGATCTCATATATATTTAGCCTTTAGAGTCAAGAAAAAACCGAGAATCAATTCGAATGTAATTTTTAGTTAATTACTGAAATCATAAAATCCATAATTGCAGGGTCAATTGCACCAAGAGTTATATTTGCAAGTTTAATTTCTACAGTATTTGTAGCGGATACTCTTGCATATTGAATAATTAATCCATCTGCAAATCCACTACCTGGAGAAACATTTACACTACCTGTGGTAACAGCACCCGTTACAGTAAAAGTAACTATTGCACTTGTATTTGCAGCAATAGAATCAACATCTTGGTTAACTACAACTTTTATTACAGAAGGAGTAGAATAACTAATTTGTCTCCACACGCTTCCATCATAAAAATAAGGTCCAATAGGTGCATCAGTCTGAAAAATCATTAAACCTGTAGAAGGAGTAGCTATAGCACTTTTTTGCGCTGCAGTCATTCTTGGTAATAGAAATCCTAATGATGTAGAGTTTAGCTCTAAAATAGAAGACACATGTGGAGTTGTTGTTCCAATTCCAACATTATTTTGAGAGTATAAACTCATTGCAGATATACAAATGAAGCTTAATACAACTATAGAACGAATGATGAAAGTAATCATAATTTTGCCTTTAAAAGAAATTTACAATACAAAAGTAATGAATTAAATACGTACTTTCCTTCAGTAGATATACGTATTTTTGAGTCAATTCCAATTTGATTGGGTTTATGGGTAGGTTTTTGAATATTCTATATGAATCACTAACTCTTTAAGTATGATATTTTTTAAATAAATCATACTTACTTTAAAAATCAAACTTTTGAATGAGAGAAAAGCGAACTAATCCGGCTGAATTTTTTACATCCAACTTTCTCATTACATTTGCTCTATGAGTTTCAATTGTTCTTGGACTTAAAAAAAGCTTATCAGCAATTTCTTTGGTAGTAAACTCCAAAGCTACTAATTCAAGTATTTCTTGTTCTCTTTTAGTAAGCGTTACTGTTTGAGAATTTATTTCTTCTAAAGTGTGGCTTTTACGGTTATTCAGCAATGCTAGGACAGTTTTACTGAATACTCGTTCACCATTCATTACCTTTTGAAGTGAATCTATCAAATTCTCGGGACTGATTTCTTTCGATAAATATCCGTCAACACCTGCTAGAACTGCTTGTTGAATATGTGTTTCATCTTCTAGTGATGTTAACATAACAATTTTAGAATTAATTGATTTTGAGGCTATCTGGTTGACAACTTCTATTCCGTTTCGTTCAGGCATAAAGATATCCAACAAACAAAGATCAGGCTTTTTATTAAGAATTTTTTCTGTCGCTTCAATACCATTCCTTGCTTCTGCTACAATTTGATATCTTTGAGATGAAGTTAATATAAGTATTATCCCTTTTCTAAATATCTCATGGTCGTCAGCTATTATAACAGAATATTTTGAACTCATTTTATTCTTTTTTTCGTTTTTCTTGCAAGACTTTCCATATTTCCCACAATATAGGAGTCGTATTTGTTCTGCTAATTGCTGAAATTGCATAAACATTAAAATCTGTTATAGCAGAAATAGATTTAATTTTTTCATCAATATCGTCTGTTATTTCAGATTTATTTAATGCAATTATTTGATGCTTGTCCAACATCTCAGGATTATAGAGTCTTAATTCATTACAGAGTTTATTATAATCTTCCACTAAGTCTGTTCTGGTAGCATCAAGAATGAACAGCAACAAAGTTGTCCGTTCAATGTGTCGAAGGAATTGAATTCCTAAACCTTTACCTAAATGTGCACCTTCAATTAGTCCAGGGATATCTGCAATGGTGTAGGATATTTCATCATCTAATCGGACAACTCCCAAATTTGGAATTAACGTTGTAAATTCATAGTCAGCAATTTTAGGTTTCGCAGCTGAAACAACAGATATAAATGTAGATTTCCCTACATTCGGAAAGCCTACAATGGCAACATCTGCTAATAATTTTAACTCTAATTCTAAATAAAATTCTTCACCTGGTCTGCCGGGTTCAGCGTATCGTGGGGCTTGGTTTACTGAATTAGTAAATTCTGCATTGCCTCTTCCTCCAATACCACCTGAAGCAACTGTTATTTTATCGTCATGACTGACTAAGTCAAAAAGAATTTCTCCAGTATCAGAATTTTTGATAATGGTTCCGCAGGGAACTTGTATTAATACAGTACTCGCACTTTTACCAGTACAGTTTTTTTTACTTCCGTTGCCTCCATTGTTTGCGATGTATTTTCTTTTATATTTAAAATCTACTAATGTAGAAATTTGTTTGTTTGCCCTGAAAACAACATCCCCACCTTTCCCACCATTCCCACCATCTGGTCCACCCTTGGAAATGAATTTTTCTCTTCGAAAACTAATATGCCCCGCTCCGCCATTTCCTGACTGTACAAAAATTGATGCCGTATCTACAAAATTCATATATTACATTCCACCCTGGTATTTTACTTTAAGAAAAGATTCTATTTTTTGGAGAATAGGGTCCTCCGGTGAAATATCGTTATCTATTATCGTTTGAATGACGATTGTTAATGCTTCATCATAGGTAGTAGTAGAAAAAAGTTTTTGAGAAAGTTCTTCTATTTCATCACTATTTGATAAAAACACAACCTCACTAATTTCATTATGAAGTTCTTCGCTGAAATACAATCGCGACTGATTGTTAGATTCCTCAATCGCTTCAAAATCATTATTAGTATCAATTGATTCAAATCCAAATGAGTCTTCGTTTTCATAAGAAACATTCTGATTCATATCTACACTAAAGTCATTGAAATCAGATCCTAAATCATTTGTTAAGTTTTTTAATGTATCGATTTCTTCAATTAAACTCGAAGAATCTTCTGCTTTTTCCGCTGGAACATCTATTTCAGAATCCTCTAAAGATGGTACCGCATTTAATGCCAAACTAGATTCAGCAAATTTCGTGAAGATGTCTTCTTCATTTTCATCAAATTCTTGAATAATGTCAAGCGATTCAGGAATCTCTAAAGACGTTGGTTCTATAGATGTTGAAGGTTCTTCAATAAAGAGAACTTCTTCTGCAGTTTGCATATCTGGATCAGAATTAAAGAACGTATCAAAGGTTTCAAAAGGATTAAACTCTTCTTCAATGGAAATGGAATCGTCTTTTGTTGATGGAAATTCTATATCATCGAATCGAAGTGGATCTGCACTTAACGAACTTAGCCCAGAAGTTAAATCGCCATTAGAAAACAACTCATCATTATAAATAAAATCTATGTTTGAACTAACATTTTCTAATATACTATCAAATGAATCTTTTTCTAATTCGGTATTATTAGAAATATGAATTGCTTCAATTTTATCAACCACAAAGGTTGGTGTGATCCGAGATGATAGATCACTTTGAATTGCTGTTTTTCCTAGAAAATTACTATTATCTCTTATAGAATATGAGTCAAAAAGTCGTTGTTGATTTATTACTTCTTCTACATCGGAAGTTGATGAGTTTGCAACTTCTGTAAAGTTTTTAATTAAGGACAACAATTTAGTTTTAGAGACATAACGAATGTTCTGGGAATGATGAAGTTCAGATAACAACTTTGCAATAGGTACTATTTCTTTATCATCAAGAAACAATATCAACGTTTCAATAGGCACTGAACGAGGAGGGATATAACTACTTGCAACATCAAAAAAAGCAAATAATGGCGAAAGCAATTCTACGAAAGCTTCCGGAGTAAAATCGTCTGCTAACAGTACTGAATCATCAATAGAAGCAACAAGGGTTTGGAATTGTTCTTTCGTCAAAAACACCTTATCTTTTCGCTCATGTTCTAATTGAAAGAACCAAGAACGGATACCATCGTAAAGATAAGGATACTCACTAAAATAGTTAATACGAAGTAAGATTTCTTCAATAGAACAACTACTTTTGTCTCTAAATACGAATTGTTTTAAAGTTTCTCTTGGTCGACAAAGGAAGTTTAATCTAACTGAAACATATTGTTTCAAAAGTGAACGTAAATCTTGAGCAGAAAATCGTGCACGTTCTCTAAATACTTCGTCTAATGAATTAAAAAGTTGATTGAGAGTACTATTTGAATCTTGGAGATCTAATACACTGTATTTGTACTCACGTTCTTTATAAATCCACCACTCTATTTCAGCACGAAAAAAATTCTTTGTGCTATCACCTATTAAATCAGAAAAAAGTATTTCATTTAACAGAATGTAGTCAGCACCAGAATGCAGTTGCCGAAATAACTTGGAAGAGAGTTGGTCTATTTCAACTTGAAACATTTAGAAACTTCCCTATTTGACCGTTGAACTTAATATGAAATATATCCCATAGTGATACTAAGTTACTAAAATATCAGAACTTTACCATCATATTTGCACTTCAGCCAATAAGTTAGCTATAATAATGATTCTAAACTTGAATAATTTTCTAACTATTCAATACCTTTGGGAGGGGTTTTTGTTTCAGTAGTAATGTTATTGTCAACAGTACTTTTTCTAAAAGTTTTCTTTTTAGCAATTTTAGAATCATCTTTTTCAATAGATTCATTAACTGAAGTTTTTTCTACAGTCACAGGTGCAATTACAGTCGACTTTTCAGGAGTTATGATAAATTCAGCAGGTGAATATTGTTCAGTATTTTTTGTAGATACCAATGCTAATTCAGAATTTACAACGGTAGAAAATGAAGCAAAAGAACCAATTGCAATGACAGCTAAAACTATCCCTGCGGTAGCAAAACGGTAAATATTCTGAGAGAATTCTAAACCTAATCGGTTAAAAACAATTTTCTCAAAAGAATTAGCAACTCGTACTGGGGTTAGATTTTGTAAAAGAATTTTCAAAGCTACATCAGATACGTAGTCTTTTTCAATAATTGGAGTAATTGTCATAGTACCCAATAGTTGTTCTAATGTTTTATTTTGAGTTGGTTTCATCTGTAGTTATTCCTTTATAAAATCAGTAAAAAGATCTTTTAACAAATCTTTAATCAAAGTTTTTCCTCTGAAAACTCTTGATTTCACTGTCCCGATTTCTATTTGTAAAATTTCTGCAACTTCTTCAAAAGTGAATTGCTGAATTTCTTTTAGTATTAGTGCTTCTCTATAATGAGGTTTTAAAGATTGCAAAGCAATTTGCACTCGTTCACTAATGTAATTTTTGTCGTATTCTTTTTCAGGCGAATTTTCAGAAACTGCAAATTCTGCGATATTCACTTCACCAGAAACTTCTAAATCTTCAAATGAAACAATATTCCTTTTTATCGACTTTTTTATAGAATCTCGAGAAATATTTGCAGCAATTGTAAAAAACCAAGTCGAAAAGCGTTGTTGTTGTTTAAAAGATTTT
>JBDNFX010000048.1:0-2597 GCA_041689575.1 Kapaibacterium sp. (SeqCode) | reverse complement strand
TATACCCGTTTGCGATTTTAATTATTTTAAAAGATCTACCTGTAGAAACTAACTCATCATTTATTTCATTGATTAATTGTTCAATGTAGTATGGAGATATCTCTGAAGAGGAAATCACCGATTCCAAAAGTTCTTTCTTTTTATCTTCATTAGTATTGCCAATAAGCAACAGCGAAAATATATCTGGAATGGTTAAAGGTTCTTCGGCACTGAATAATAGTGCTTCTAAGGTTGCTTTTCTTTCCGTAAGATCTAATTGTTCAAAGGATATTTTTAGTTCTTGTTGTATCATTCGAGTATTGTAGTTTCTTCAGGTGCAGTTAAAAATTTTAATATTTCCAATTCTTCTTCTTCGAGTTCAACTTTTGAAATTTTGTAAATAACGACATCGTCAAAAAGTTCATTTTGAATAATCCGAATCTTCTTTTCTTTTACTAATTCTAAAATTGCTAAAAAGGTCGCAATGAGATGATCTAGTTCAATAGAATCAATTATTGAAAAAAATCGGATACTTTCTACATTGTGCAAACGCAAAAGTATTTCTTGCATTTTTTCTTCAGGAGTAATAGCTCGACGTTGAATTGTTCTCGTTTGAATAGGAATATTCTTCGTTAGTACTTTTTTGAATGCTTTTATTAGATCAAAGAGTGTTGCATTTTTGTAATCACTTAGTTCAAATGCAATATCGCGTTCTACTTCGAAGTATTCTCTATAATGTGTATATTTTTGTTCTTGTACTTTTTCAGATAATATTGAAGAGGCTTCTTTAAATGCTTTGTATTCTAATAATCTTTGAACTAAAGGAGTTCTGGGGTCTTCAAAAGGTTCTCCATTTTCTAATTCAGGTCTGGGCAACAACATTTTAACTTTTATTTCTAACAATGTCGCAGCCATTACTATAAATTCACCCGCTAATTCAAGGTCTAACAATTTCATAATACGAATATATTCTAAAAACTCCTGAGCAATTCTAGAAATCGGAATATCGTATATATTTAATTCATCTCTTTTGATAAAAAAGAGTAGCAAATCTAAGGGTCCTTCAAAATTATGGAGTCGAAAAGTATACATATATCGAAAAAATATTTTGAACTTTTTATCAAATTATAGTTCAGTATTGAAATAAAAACAATATCATTCTAAAGGTTGCAATTTACGGAATTTTCGACTGTAAACGATATGTTTTTATTGAATATTTGTTTAGCAAGAAGTTCAACTTGAATAAATATTCTTTGAAACATACGATAACTTTAGTATTTTTGCTTTTTAGACTTTTAAATTTTCTAGGAATTGTATGATTGTTTTGATGTTGGGCGCTCCAGGTGTTGGCAAAGGTACACAGGCTGACTTGTTACAAAAAGAAAAGAAAATCCCTCATCTATCGACTGGTGCAATTCTACGCAAAGCTATAGAATTACAAACTCCTACAGGGTTGTTAGCAGCTGAATTTGTTAACAATGGTAAATTAGTTCCAGATTCTGTTGTTACTTCATTAGTAAAAGAATCTTTACAATCTGATCAATTTGCAAATGGTTGTATCCTTGATGGATATCCAAGAAATAGTTCACAAGCCTCAGAATTAGACGAAATTCTTACATCTTTAAAGAAACAAATCGATACTGTGATAAATATCTATGTTCCCGAAGAGACAATTGTTCAAAGAATGTTAGAACGTGGTAGAAAAGATGATACTGAATCTGTTATTCGCCACAGATTAGAAATTTACAAATCTGAAACTGCACCATTGTTAGATTACTATGGCTCTCAAGGTAAAGTAGTAACTATTGATGGCAATAATAATATTGAAGAAGTATTTCGTTCCATTCTTCTATTACTTGAAAAATGAAATCCATCTTCTTTTTTCTACTGTTTTGTATTAGTTTTCCATTGCTCTCACAAGTAAATACGGAAGCTTTTAGGAATAAAAATAATCAAAAAGGTTTTTCGGGTCGTTTTGGTATTTCAACGCAATTTAACTCTGGTAATTCTGAATTTTCGAATATTGGTTTTTCATTACGTTCTGACTACATTAACGATTTTAATAACACTTTTTTTGTTTCAAACTACGAACGTGTTACTGGAAACAATGAATTAGTATCAAACAGAGGCTTTACTCACGTACGTTCTAGTTTTCCTCTTACTTCTTTCTTTGATGCAGAAGTCTTTATTCAAAAAGAATTTAATAATTTCATATTGTTAAATGATAGAAATCTCTATGGAGTTTCAGGTAGGTTTTGTGTTTTGAATCATTCTACTGATTCCATTTCTATAGTTGAAAATACTTTTTCTAAAGTTAATTTTTACTTAGGAAATAGTTTTTTTTACGAAAGAGAAGTTTTAGATTTAGAAAATACTACTACAAAAATTTTCAGATCTAGTGTCAATATTACCTCCGTTGTTCAGTTGAAAGAATATATTCAACTAACGTTTGCTTCGTATTTACAATTTGATGTAATTAGAGTTTCCGATCATAGAATATTAGTCAATAGCACATTGAGTATAAAGATATTTTCCAATTTGTCTTTTCTTGTAGGTGTAATTTACCGATACGATAGTGAACCTCCTTCAATTCTGTTACGACCTTTCGATTTGTCACT
>JBDNFX010000047.1:0-6114 GCA_041689575.1 Kapaibacterium sp. (SeqCode) | reverse complement strand
TTTAGTATTCTGGGCAAGAACAAAATCATCTTCTACTATTAGTATAGATTTTTCTTTCATACTGCAATATAGTAAAAAAAGTTATTTGTACGTTAAAATGATATAACTAAAAACGGAAACATGTTTTTTATCTTTTCTCGTTCATACGAATCAAATTTGTTTCCCCAAAGGCTAATCTGAGATAAATTAGATAACTGAAGTAGTTCAACTGGTAAAAAAGTTAACTGATTGTTTGACAAAAACAAGTGAGTTAATTTCTTGATATTTCCTAATTCTTGAGGCAGTTTTACTAACTTGTTTTTATAAATATTCAATTCTTCTAACTTAGTTAAATTACCAATTTCTTTTGGTAGTGTTTGTAAAAAATTTTGTTTCAAAGTTAGTCGTTCAATTTGTAATGCTAACCCAATTTCGGGTAATAGATAACGTAAGTTTGAATTTGTAAAATCGAGATGAATAACATCTTTTTCTTTCGAAATTTTTTCAAAACCTTTCGCAGTCCAGAGATTACCATAATTAGTAGATATAGTTTTGTCTTTACAAATTGTACGAACAACATCTCTAAATGAATCAGCACCAAAAGCTAAAACCATTTCATGGAATTTTTTAGTAATACGGTAACTACAATCAAAAAATGTAGAAAAATGAAACACTTCTTCAGTTTTAAAATGAGTAAAAAACAAAGTAATTATTTCCTTTTCAACTAGTGTGTCTCTAAATGAGTTTTTCCATATTGAAGTAATTAATTCTGTAAATATTTTAGGTGTGTATTTGTTAATAATAGATAATGCTTTTTTTCGAAGTGAAGCACGATCATGAAAATAATAGATTGACAAAACAATACCCATTATTTCTGGTGAACACCCACAACTATCAATAGTATTTAATGCAATTTTAACATTACTATGATCTGAATCGTATAATAATCTTTTTAAATTCTCACTTATTCTTGCTTCAGAATTTTCCTCTAAAAAAGATTTTTCTAAATGCGGTAATAACCAAACTAAATGTGGTTCTAAAACTATGGTAAGTCCATTTTGATATGTTTGAAAAGCTTCTTTTCCACTACCGAATCCAAAAACGGTATATTGAACAGTATGGTCTATGTCTCGAGAAATTTTTACGTCATAGTCTTTTAATTTTAGTTTTGCTTCTTCAATTTCTAATTCTCTAAATCTTCCAGAAATATAAAAAACAGAACCTCGTGGGTGAAAATCTTCTAAAAAGGGATTTTGTATCAGCTCTGTAAGTGCTTGTATTCCAATCATTCTAACTTCAATTACTTGATGGTCTAAAAAATCAAACAACTCTTCAATGGTGAATAATTCTTTAGCATAATTTACAGCATTGGTTACATTTTCTAAATATAAAGAAAACAAGATTAATCGCCAACGATTTTCAGTGTTGTTTTCGTTGAATTTTCTAATCTGGAAGTGAGCTTTTCGTAGAGACTTACTAACATCGTTTACAAAATGAAATTCTACTTCTTTGTGCTGTAAAAAAGATGCTTCTGCTGGAAGTGAGACTGTAGGCAGTTCGATTTTTTGTAATGTAATTGAAGTTGAAATGGAAACAAAAAACTGTTTCCAATCTTCGATAGTAACATTTAACACGATCAAGTTTTTGATAGAAGGTAACTTTCCTACAATTTGAAAAGTTTCTAAGTGCACTATAGAGTGGCAACTTGAAATATTCAAAGTATGCAACGAGGTAAGCTCTAACAAAGAAATTGGCAATTCAACTAATGGGTTGTTACTTACATTCAATTTAGACATTTTACTGAGTTCTCCTATTGTCTCAGGTAAATACGTTAGATTGTTATCAGAAAGTTCTAAAGTTGTTAACTTTGATAATTTACAAATTTCTTTAGGAAGTGAATGTAAGTTGTTGAAGTTAACAGAAAGTTCTACTAATGAAGTTAACATCCCAATCTCAGGTGGGAGTATTTCTAATTTATTTGAATCTAAATTACATTCTAACAAATTTGATAGTTTACCTATTTCTAATGGGATTTCTGTTAAGAGATTATTATGTAAATCTAAGCGTTGTAATTGAACTAAATGATAAATATCTGCTGATATATAGTCTAACTTATTTTCACTTAAATTCAATTCAATAATGTTTTCTAAAAAGAAAAAATCATTAGGAATTTTTATTATCGAATTTTGTCGTAAATCCAAATGAAAAAGGTTTGGTAACCTATCAATTTCCAAAGGTATAGTTTGTAATCTTCTTTTACGAAGTTGAACTTTATATACGTTGTCTGGATCTGCAACGATCTCTTTAAGCGATGTGTACGTCTTCATTTTCTTTTTGTAATTTCTTTTTTGAAGTTAGCATTATATATAAAGTTGGAATTATATACAATGTTGAAATACTTGCTACAATCATCCCACCAACAACTGCTATACCCATAGATACTCTACTTTCAGCACCAGCACCTAAGGCTAATGCTACAGGTAGAAAACCTAGTATGGTCGAAAGGGAGGTCATCAAAATGGGTCTAAATCTTGAAACTGTCGCCTGAAAAACCGCTTGATAAACAGAAAGTCCACTTTCGAATTTAGTATTTGCGAATTCAACTATCAAAATTCCATTTTTTGAAACTAAACCAACCAACATTATTATTCCAATTTGAGAAAATATATTCAATGTTTGATTGAAAACATATAATGATAGTATTGCTCCAAACAAAGCTAATGGTACAGTAAATAATATTATTATTGGATATCGAAAACTTTCGAATTGTGCACTTAATGTTAAATAGATTAGTAATAAGGCTAGTAAAAAAACAAAGAGTAACCCAGAAGAGCTTTCTGAAAAATCCCTTGAAGGTCCATCTAATGAGGTTCTAAAATTTTCTGGTAAAACAGATTCTTTGATTTTTTCCATTTCTATCAATCCATCACCTATTGTTTTACCCGGTGCTAAACCTGCAGATATTGTAGCAGAAACAAATCTGTTGTATCGAAACAGCTGTGGAGGGGTTACAGATTCTGAAATTGTAATTAAATTATCTAAGCGAACTAAAGACCCAGTAGTTGACCGAACAAAGAGATTCGTAATATCACTTGGCTTTGACGAAGTTGATTTTAATACTTCACCAAAAACATAATACTGTTTCCCATTCATTGTGAATTTTCCGTAACGAAGACCAGAAAAAGCAAATTGAATACATTCTGCAATTGCTAATGGAGAAACTCCCAATAATGAGGCGTGGTCTCTAAGGATAGTGATGTTTACTTCTGGTTTTGAAAATTTTAAATTTACATCGACAGTTGAAAAAGTAAGGTTTTTCGAGGCCTCATCTAAAAATAAAGGGATTACTTTTTTTAACTGTTCTAACGTTGGAGCTTGGATAATATATTGAATTGGTAAACCGCTATTTCTTTGTCCGATTGTAGGTTCTTGAGTAGCAAAACTTTTTGCAAAAGAATATTTTTTTAACGGTCCAATTAACGAAGTTGCAATTTCATCTTGGGATCTAACTCTTTGAGATGGATCTTTTAAAATGACTATAGAAAATCCAGTGTTTACAGCTGTTGAACCACCAGAACCGGGGGCTGTAATGGTTATAATATCTTCAGCTTCAGGAATTATAATTTTTAGATTTGATGACATTGTAAAAATATATTCATCCATTTGCTCATAAGATGTTCCTTCTGGAGCAGTTGACAGAATACGCAATCTACTTCGATCTTCTAAAGGTGATAACTCACTTTTTAACTGAGTATAAAGAAATACGAAAGTTCCACAGAATAACAGAAGTAGACCTATCCCAATAAAAGATCTTTTTAAAAAGAATTGTAGCGAATTACTAAACAAATTTGTGATATGTTGAAAGAAAGGTTCAGTTTTTCTATAGAGCCAATTTTGATTCGTTCCACTTCGTAACAATTTTGAACATAACATTGGAGTTAATGTTAACGCTACAAAAGAAGAAATTACTACTGCTGCACTTATAACTATTGCAAATTCTCGGAATAGTCTCCCTGCTAATCCACCTAAAAATATTACTGGTAAAAATATTACAACTAGCGCAATCGTGGTTGAAATTACTGCAAAGAATATTTCTTTTATTCCTAATAACGACGCTTCTTTGGGTGAAAGTCCATCTTCAATTTTTGTGTAAATATTTTCTAAAACTACAATTGCATCATCTACTACAATTCCAATTGATAGTACTATTCCAAGTAAGGTGAGTATGTTTATAGAAAAGTTAAATATATACATTACAAAGAAAGTTCCAATTAGTGAAATTGGGATAACTGTTATTGGTATTAATGTAGATCTCCATTCTCGTAAAAATAGAAATATAATTAACAATACTAATCCTAAAGCTATCAGGATTGTTTCACCAACTTCTAAAATTGCGGATTTAACAAATATTGTAGAATCAAACCCTAAGGCAATTGTAACATCAGGGGGTATTTCAGTTTTAAATTGATTTGTTCTTTTGGTTGTTTCTTCTACAATTTCTACTGAATTTGCTCCCGTTTGAGCAAGGACTGCTACTCCTAACATAGGTAACATATTACGACGCAATAACACTCTCTCGTTTTCAGGCAACATTCGTGCATAGCCGATATCTTGTAATCGTATTATACTATTTTGGGTAGAACGAATTATCAATGAGTTAAACTCATCCACAGTTTTTAACTCAGCGGAAGTATTTACCGATAACTCGGTATTTATTCCTTCTAATCTACCAGAAGGTAGGTCAACATTCTGTTTGTCTAAAGCTAATTGGATATCTTGTGGTGTAATTTGAAGTTGTGACATTCTTAAAGGATCGAAAAACAATTTCATCGAATATTTTTTTTCTCCCCAAACTCGTACTTCAGAAACACCTTGAATTGTTTGTAACCTGTCTTTTAACTCTACAGCAACATCATTTAAAGCAAGTAAATCTCGTTCTTTACTAAAGACATTATAAAATACAATTGGGTCGCTATTATCATCCGATTTTGAGACAGTTGGTAAATCACTATCTTTTGGTAAATTACGAACTGCCGAAGATACTTTATCTCTAACGTCGTTGGCAGCTTCATCAAGGTCAACTCCTAATTCAAATTCAACCCTAATGGAAGCTCGTTGTTCCCTACTGGTAGAAGTCAAAGATCGAATACCATTTATTCCATTTATGGCATCTTCTAAGGGCAAAGTAATTTGAGACTCTATTACTTCTGCACTCGCTCCTGGGTAATTGGCAGATACATTTATTATGGGTGATTCAGTTACAGGAAATTGGCGGATTCCTAAAAATTGAAATCCTATTATACCAAATAGAATAATTACAAATGAGAATACAAGTGTTAGAACAGGTCTATGAATAGAAATACTTGATAAACTCATTATACTCCTTCAATAAATTTTATTGAAACAGGCATTTTAGATTTGAGATAAGGTAATCCAGTTGTGATAACTGTATCGCCTATTGAAAGTCCTTCGATTATTTCTATATCAAAGGCAGTTCTAAACCCAGTTGATACCTTTACAGAAAGCGCTAAACCATTTTTGACAATAAATACATTGGAAGTATTGTTATTTCCAACTATGGCAGAGGTTGGGACTTTTATTGAATTAATTTTCCTTCTTTCAATCAAAACATCAGCAGTTGAGCCAATATATATGTTTTGACTATTTTTTAATTTTGCTCGAACAGTTAATGAATTTGTTTCAGCTTGAAGAGCTGGATTAATTGATTCAATAAATCCCGAATGTTGTTTATTTAATGAAGGAAAACGAACCTCTATTGCTTTTCCTTTTGAAACTAAATTACTTAATCGTTCAGTAACTTGAAATTCTAACAATAAGTCGTTTGTTGAATAAACTGTTGCTATTGCAGTTCCGGTTGTAACATACGAACCTGAAGAAATTAATTTTGATGATATTGTTCCTGAAAATGGAACTTTAATATCCATTTTCATTTTTCTTATTTGAAATAAAGTAGTTTCTGCTTTTAATTGGTCAATTTCCGATTGTAACAGTTCTAATGTCTCAGCACTAATTCCATTTTTTTGAAACAACTGTTTTTGTCGTTCAAATTTACTTTCTAAATACTTCAAGAGTGAATTTCTTTTGTCAATTTCTGCATTGACTTCTCTTTTATCA
>JBDNFX010000046.1:0-7183 GCA_041689575.1 Kapaibacterium sp. (SeqCode) | reverse complement strand
TTATTAATTGTTCTTGGGGCGGTGGATCTTTTTCACAATCGGAACAGGATTTAATTAACGATATAACCGACAACTACAATGTTATAATTGTTTCTGCAGCTGGAAATTCTAGTGAAAATACTGGATTCTACCCAGCTTCTTACGACAACGTTATTTCGGTTGCTTCCACTCGTCAAGACGATAAAAAATCTGATTTTTCAAATTATTATAAATTAGTCGATGTTTCGGCACCAGGTTCCGACATTTTTTCTACTGTGCCAAATAATAGTTATAGAACCTTAAGTGGTACTTCAATGGCTTCACCAGTAATTGCAGGAGTAGTTGCATTAACAGTATTACAACATCCAAACTTTTCCTCTGAACAAATAACTGAACATATAAAATCAACTTCCGATGATATCAAAGCCTCGAACGACAATTCCTTTGATTACCTTTTAGGATCTGGAAGAGTGAATTTATTTAGAGCAATAACTGAAAAAAATGTAAAAGCTGTTATACCTTTCAATGTAAAATTTGCAAATATGAATGGTGAATCCTTATTCTATAATAATGATACTGTAATAGTAAATTTCAGTTTAAAAAACATATTAGATTCATTATCAAAAGTAAGTGTCCATCTTTCGTCTTATTCTAAAATCTTTAAACCAACTATTTTGAAAGACAGTGTATTTTTGGGTGCAATGATTCAAGACGAAATAAAAGAGAGTATTCAATTCCAATTTATAATTCCTTCTAATGCCCAAAACGATGAAGAGTTTTCTATGTTATGCACTATTAAAGATGATGATTCAAAAGTAAAAGATTTTATAATAACCTTATTTTTAAATCCTACATATAGAACAATTTCAGATAACAACATAGCCGTTACTGTCAACTCAATTGGTAACTTTGGTTATAACGATTATTCTTCCAACGTACAAGGTGATGGTTTTACATTCAAAAATTCTTCAAATTTATTATTCGAATCTTCTTTGATGATAGGTACATCAATTAATCAACTTTCAAATGTTGCTCGAGGATTTATACAAGAATCTGCAGACAAAGGATTTGAAATTGACAAAATCATTTCTATAAATAAATCTGAAAATTCGACACTTCAAAACGTTACAGTTGCCCACGCCGAATATTCTGACCGATCGAATCTGACAAAGGTTGGAGTGGAAGTTTCTCAAAAAGTTTACCAGTCTTCAAATACCAACGATTCTAATTTCATTTTATCTGTTTTTACTTTTAAAAATAATTCTCCTATTAGAATTGATAATTTTCATGCAGGGTTGTTTTTTGATTGGGATATTGGACCTGGTGGAACTCCAAATATAGCTTCTTTTAATTCTAATAAAGGAACTGGAATTCTAAAACATTTCAAGATAGATTCATTGCCAAAAGTCGGAGTTCGATTACTTTCGCCATATAAACTCCATTATTTTGCCATTGACAATAATGGGTCTACACCCCAAAATCCTGGTATTTATGATGGGTTTTCCACTTCTGAAAAATGGAGAATGATTTCTAGTGGAATTGAACGTACAGTTTCAAATCCAACGGACGCTTCATTTGTAATATCTGCAGGACCTATAACTATTCCTGCTAATGGTTCTGTTGAAGTAGCATATTCTCTAGCTGCAGGTGCTACTGAAATTGAGTTAGAAAAAAGTTTAGACAGTGCAGTAGATTTTGCAAAGAGCAAGGGTGTTACAACTGGTGAATATGTTGTTCCGAGTACTTCGACAGTAGTTTTCTTACTCTACCCAAATCCAACAGATAAAACTGTTGGATCTATTTTAGAATATGAATTAGACCGATATTCATTTGTTCACATAGATCTTATTGACAATTTAGGAAGAATAATAATTCGTATTGAAGAAACCGAAAAGACTAGTGGAAAGTATTCAACTGTTATAAATACTAATGGATTAGCAACAGGAACATACTATGTCCGGTTTAACTCCATAGCAAGAAGTGCAGCGCAAATTTTAACTGTTTACTAAATCTAAATTTCTAAAAAATTCATTTTCAAACAAAAAAACAAAAGCCATATTTACTATGGCTTTTTGTAATTAACATACAGTTTGAGAGTGAATTCTACTATTGTTGGATTTCTAGAATTGTTCCTTTTTTGTAAGATCCAGCTTTTACTTCTAAATAATAAGCTCCCACTGGTAAACGTGGTATATTCATAGAAACATTTTGACTTCCTGCAAACAATTCAGTAGCAAAAGGAATAGAAACGGCTTTACCTTGTAGTAAAGAATACAAGGTAAACTCAGCTCTTGTAGCATGTGGAATTGTTATAGAAACAGTTACTTTTTCAGAAGTAGGGTTTGGAAACACATTCGCTTCCAATTGGAATTCTGAATCTTTCACTGAAGAAATTGTTTTTTCGAACAAAGGTAATTGCTCAAAAGATTTGTTGAAAAGTAAAGATTGAATTTCGGTATCAGTTGAACCAAACCATTGCCCTAAAACAGCACCATAGACTTGTCGGTAATCATACTGCATTTTAATATCTCCAACTTGATCTAGATTTACTAAATTAGGGTCTGAACCAATAATTTTTCCACCTAATACCTTTTTGCCAAATACAAACATTGGAGCTGCAGAGCCATGATCAGTACCAGTTGAACCATTTTCACGAACTCTTCTACCAAATTCGGAAAATGTAAATCCAACAACTCTGTCGGCATTCCCTGAAGCGGCTATGTCTTCCATAAATGATTTTATTGAAGTAGAAACTTGTTCTAACAGATTTGCATGATCTCCGGTGATACCACCTTGATTGATGTGAGTATCAAAAGAATTTTTTTCAATTGCTACTAAGTAAACCTTTGTTTTTAATCCACCATCTATTAACTGAGCTACCACTTTCAATTTGTTCGACAAATCGTTATTTTGGTAGGTTGCATAGTTCTTCCCTGCTTCTCCACGATCTTTAACGATTACCGAGTAGGATTGTGCAGCTTTTGAAATAGTTCTCATGTATTCTAATTCGTGTCCAGCCGATGTATCTGGAATCGATTCATCTTCGATAGTGGATCCAGTTCCTTTTACCAGATTATAAAATTCTTGGGGAGTTCTAAAAGTAATCCCAATTGAACCACCACTACAATTTAGAGTCATCGACAAAGTACTCCCAAGTTGAATAGCCAAAGGCTCATCTGGAAGTGTAATAGGGAAATTAGGTGCTAAGGTTTCTAAATATCTTCCTATCCACCCAGTATTTTTGATTACATCTGAATCTGTGGCTGTTAACCAAATATCTGTTCCACGAAAATGCGAACGATCTGAATTTTCGTAACTTACACCTTGCACAATTGCTAGTGTTCCTTCATCATACAATTGTTTCATCCCTAGCATCTTAGGATGCCATCCGGTTGTTGAATTTAACGATAGTGTTTCGGATTTTGGGATGTTTATTGTTGGTCTGGACGTATAATAAATTGAGTTTTCAATAGGAACGAGGGTATTTAATCCGTCGTTTCCACCTTGAAGTTGAATCAAAACTACTATTCTATCAGATTCTTCTGTTAAAGCTTGTAATTGCTGCATCGAAGGAGATGAAATTAAAGCATTTTGATATATTGAACCAAACATCGATTGAGTAGCACCGATTGTAATTGCAGCTGTTGCTGAAGTTTTTAGAAAATTTCTACGTTTCATTGTTTTCCTCTGCAATTAATTAAGTTGATATTCTGGTAAATTATAAATTGCTTTCATTAAAAGCAATAGTTGCGCAGGTGCTGAAACACCATCAATTTTCCAATATATTGCGGGTAAACCTGCTAGCATTTCGTCCACTAAGGCATTTATTTGCGAATCAGCCACATCAAATGCAACTAAATACTCAACTATATTAGTTACCAATTTCTTTGCATCTGTATTATCTGGAAACTGTTTTGCAAAGTTTACCCAATCATACGCAGGTGTTAACTGCGTATTCAAATAAGTTCTATTCACTAAAAACAAATTACATACTTGCTGTCTTTGAGGTAAAGTTACTGTGTTTATCCAAGAACGGTATCCTACCCATCCTTGTACTGTGGGAGGATTCAGTAATTCTTGTGATTGGATAGCCATTCCTAGTACTACTACATTTGTAGGATAATTCGTTGCTTTTGTTTCATTGGTAAATCCTATGAAAAAATTTGCAGGACTTTTAATTTCAGATCCATGAAATTCTATATCAAAGAAGTGTTGTGAGGTGAAAAGTTTTTTCAATACTGGTTTAATTTCAAAATTAGAATCTCGTAACAATGTAGCTAAGGGTTGTATGACGTTTATTTCGGCAAAATTAGAAATAATTTCGTAGACAAAGAATCGATACAACTTTCGTACGTAATATTCTGCGCAAGCTTGTTGTTCAAAGGTAATACTTACAACATCCTCAACTCCCCAATTCCCTGTCTGACCAAAAATAGTTTTGGGTTGATTGTCAAATCTATTCGTAATAAAACGAGAATCTAAAGAAGTGAAAGAAGTTTGCCATCCTGTAAATGCACGAGAGGCTTCTTTTATATCTTCTTCGGAATAATTGCCTACACCAAGTGTGAATAGTTCAAAAAACTCTCTTCCAAAATTCTCATTTGGTCTACCTACTCGGTTGGCATTCCCATCTAAATAACAATATTGCTGAATCTTTGCACATATCTGTGGCTAAATCCTTCAAATTTCCAAAGCATTGTTGACGGAATTTTTGATTCTGATTCAACATAAATTGTGCATAACGAACCTTTGTTTTATCATTCGTATAGATATGTGAAAGGAAGAATACCATTTTTTCTTGCATCGATAAAATCGGTTTTCTCATTTGATTTGCTAACCACAACTGAAGTTCACCTTGTTGTTGGTTAAATAATACAAAATTCATCGGATTGTCGGGCATTGTATTCCACCAATTCGGTAGAGAATCATATTGCATTGGAACTGCAACTTGATCAAAAAGCTGGGTAGCTGTTTTGCTTACCACACTTTTTAAATCTTGGTATGATACACCAAATGTTGTTCTTCTTAAAAAATGTCCTGCAGTTCGAATTGTAAGTGGTGTTGAATAGGGATCCAAACCGGTAGTTACTTCTAACGGTTTTGGGACTTTCTTTTCGTCACTTTTTGTAGTAAAAGTAGTAAAAAAAGATCTTCTGTTCATAGTTTCCCTCGATTGTAAATTTTTGTGGAACTGATGTAATTCTAGAATAACACAAATATATCAATTTAGATACATATTTTTGTAGACAACTAATTCAAAGTTTTGGTTTAAGATTTTAAATTTGAATATTAAAAAAAGCAGTACAATGTAAAATTGTACTGCTTAAAATCACTTCGATTCTGAAATTAGATTTTGCTAAAAACGAAATCTTTTGCTTGTGCTGCACCATGGCAACCATTACACATACCATTCATTAATGTCGCTCCGCCACGCATTTCCATTCCATTGGCATCTTTAAGAATTTTGCCATCTTCTGCTAACATAAACCATTCCCAATTACCTGCTGCAGAATTGAAAGCATTTCCTCTTTTAACCATTCCAAGAGTTTCATTTACAGTTCCAGAAGAATTCTTTGCACTTTTTACAATCACAGTTCCCAAAGGATATGTTCCATTTACTTTGTTCTGACCATTTTTAAAGTAAACTTTACGTACAACTGAAGTATCGTTTCCAGAATGGGCGGCACCCAAAGAAGGACTTGGACCATTCGAAGTTGATTCCAAAGTGAATGTAGTATAGTTTGCAAATGATGCGTTAGTAGCAATTACTTCTGTTACAACAGGTGTTACAGGTGTTTCGCTACACGATTGAATTGTTACCGTTACAACGAATAATGCTGATACAAAAGTAAAAATGATAATTTCTTCATAGGGTATTCCTTTGAAATATTGAAAATTGTATTATTGCGAGTTACTTCGTTTTGTTTACTTCCATATTAATAGAAATATTTACTTCGTCGCCGACTACCATTGTTGCTGCCCAATCGCCTGTACCAACTCCGTAATCATTTCTGTTGATTTTAAAATCAGATTTTAATCCAAGTACCATCGTACCTTTCATCATTGGGTGTTCTACCATTCCTGTTACCATAAAGGGTAATGAGATGTCCTTGGATACATTTTTAATTGTTAGTTTCCCATAAGCAACATAACTATCTTTTGTCTTTTTTACAACACTTGTTGAAACAAATTTCATATTTGGATACGTTGTTGCATCAAAAAAATCTGCAGATTGAAGATGTTGATCACGTTTTGCATCATTTGTATTCACAGTTTTAACTGGGATTGTAAATTCTATTGAACTTCCTTTTGTATCTACTGGATCAAAGTTGATTTTTCCACTAAAAGATGTAAAGTTACCTATTACATTTGAAAAGAAATGCTTTATAGAAAAATTAACCGAAGTATGAGCATTGTCAATCATCCATTGATTATTTTGCGATTGTACTGGAGCAATGAACAACAAGAGCAATAGTCCTAAGACTAAAGTAAAATTAGTTGGGTTTTTCATTTGAAAATCTTTAACAAATTGATAAAATATCTAATAACATACTTTTAAATACCTTGCTAATTTAGTAAAAGGTAATATGTATCACACTTAGAGCAATATGTACTATAAAGAAATTTAAAATTGAACAGTTAGCCTATTGATAATGAGATGATGTACTGAAAAAAATAAAATGATGACTTATTCAGAATTCAATTTAATGAACCTACCAAATGTTATAACAAACGAGTTGAACAATTGTTACAATACTGTTTGAAATTTCCGAAAAATGAGTATACTTTGTAAAAAGCATACTCTGTTGTATTAGGATGGAATTGTCATAACTTAAAAAGGAAGGTGTGTATAAAATTTGTTACAAAGGTAGTAAAAGTTTTCATTCCTTCAAAATGAATCTTTATACAAATAAAATGAAACTATTTATTCAACTTCTTTTTGAGTGAATCTGCCAAAGGGTAAATTTGGTCTGCTAAAAATTCTGTATCGTGTTTCCCAATAAAATCGTCCCAACAAGAAGTAGGTAAAAACCAGATAACAATATCTAATAGAGATTCAAAATTTCCTTCTTTAAGTTTGTCAATTGCAGTAGTTAAACCTTCGTGAAATTCTTCAGCTGACATAAATTCACCAGAGTATCCACCAGAAAACTCTGACAACAGAGTATTTGCTTTTTCCAGTAATACTATTAATTTTTCAAAT
>JBDNFX010000045.1:0-2374 GCA_041689575.1 Kapaibacterium sp. (SeqCode) | reverse complement strand
GAATTAGGAAAAAAAGAAGTAGAAAACTATCTGTTAGGATTGTCAATTACGAATGAACTAACCGATAGAACTTTAGATGCAGTAATGAGTTTTGGAGAATTTTTTTCATTACATATAGTTTCACATTATTTACGAGAACAAGGGATTTCTCTTGAAAGTATAGACGCAAGACAGTTTGTTATTACCAATGAAGAATACGGAAATGCAAAACCAATTCGTTCTGAAACGAAAGAAAAACTTTATTCAGTGCTATTGCCAGCGTTCAAAAGAAATCCAATTGTTATTACTCAAGGTTTTGTTGGTAGATCTTTAAAAGGCGAAACAACTACATTAGGAAAAGAAAGTTCGAATACAACGGCGACTTTGTTAGCGTCGTTGCTCTACGCTGAAGAGGTAATTATTTACACTAATGTTGAAGGAATTCGCACTGCTGACCCCAAAAGAATTCCAACTACAAAAGTAATTCCTACGTTGACCTATTCCCAAGCCTCTTTATTAGCATTTGAAGGACTGAAAATACTTCACTCTACTACAATAGAACAATTGTCAGGTACGACTATCCCAGTCACAATATGTTCTTTATATAAAACTGATGGAGAAAAAACTGTTGTCCATTCAAATGTAAATTCTTCAGAAAATAGTTTGAACAACAATCAACCTTTAGAATCTAATCCTACTCAAATAGTTGTTATAGAGCATTTGAACGTAGTGAAATTATCATTTATGGGAACAGATGTAGGAAATGAACAAATACTACAAGGTTTACAAGTGCTGCATTCCGAACAACACGGAACAAATGAGACAATCTATTGTTTAGAATCTAACTCTGCTGAACACAAATATTCTAATTTTCAACAAAGTGAAAAACTTACAGGAGTTTCTATAGTTTCCACAAATGGATTTGATGCGGTTTCTTTAAGAAAAATTGTTCGTTTGTTAAGTCAATATGAACTCCATATATTTACAGTTCAACCTAAGGTAGTATTAGCAATATTCAATAATACTACAAACGAAGACGTCCTACAATCTATTCATGATTTTGTAATTTGAAAAGAATAAAAAGGAAAAACTATGAAAAATCATAAAAAACATATTCACCATACAAAGTTGTCAAAAGAAGAGTCTCCAATTGTTGGGTCAGAATATAGATTTCTAACAAAAGAATCACAAGAACTATTCGATGCAAAAATTTGCAAATATTCTGGTGGCTGTTGGGGAACGATAGAAGTTACCACAGTTTTGTCTTCGCAAATGGAACAATTTTACAAAGCGGGTATGCAATTTCAAGTAAAAATGGCTATGTACGATTTTGTAAAAATTGAAACTGAAGAAGTCATTTTATAGTGAAAATAGACTTTTGTGAAGATAAAAATAGAAGATCAGGTTTTCAAGGTAGAAAAAATACCGTATATTTGCAACAAAATTTCCATCAATCAATAATTAGGAATATATACTGATGAATACCCATTCTGTAGACGTAGTAGTAATTGGGTCTGGACCTGGCGGATATGTAGCAGCAATTCGTGCTTCACAATTAGGACTAAAAGTTATTTGTGTTGAACGCGATAAACTTGGAGGAGTTTGTTTAAACTGGGGCTGTATCCCTTCAAAATCCTTGTTGAAAAATGCTGAATATATGAACTTTATGGGTCATGCTGGCGATTACGGTTTTTCATTTGATAATCTACAATTCGATTTTCCAAAAGTAATTCAACGTAGTCGTGGCATTGCAGACAAAATGTCAAATGGTATTCAGTTCTTGTTCAAAAAATACAAAGTACAACAAGTAGTTGGTAATGGATCAATTAAAAATCCAACCACAGTAGAAGTTACCGATCCAAACGGAGCAGTAACAGATACTATCACAGCAAAAAATATTATAATTGCTACGGGAGCACGTTCTCGTCAGTTGCCATTTATAGAAGTAGATAGAAAAAACATTTTAACATCTACCGAAGCAATGTTGCAACAAGAAGTACCTTCGTCAATAATCGTATTAGGTGCTGGTGCAATTGGAATAGAATTCTCATATTCCTATAATGCATATGGTTCGAATGTAACAATTGTAGAAATGTTGCCTGCAATTTTACCTATTGAAGATGCTGAAGTATCAAAAGAATTAGAAAAACATTTCAAAAAGTCTGGAATGACAATCCGAACATCTACAAAAGTAATTTCCGCAAAACCAACAAAAACTGGTGTTGAAGTAATAATTGAAAAGGCAGATGGAACACAGGAAACCTTAAAAGCAGATAAAGCAATTAACGCTATTGGAGTTCAAGCCAATATTGAAAATATTGGTTTAGAGAATGTTGGCGTAATAGTAGAAAAAGGATCAATTGTTATAGATAAATATTGCAGTACAAATGTTCCT
>JBDNFX010000044.1:0-2313 GCA_041689575.1 Kapaibacterium sp. (SeqCode) | reverse complement strand
TTTTTTATTTCTACTATGTATACTATCCATACTTCTTCAAAAGCAGATACAACAATGGCACGAATAGTTGTTGTTGTTACCGTAGTTTTTGGGGTTTATCTATACTTCTTTAATCCTTTAGAAGGATTATTCTACCCACCTTGTTGGTTTTACGAGCTGACAGGGCTATATTGTGCTGGATGCGGTATAACTCGGTCAACGCATTCTTTTGTTCATGGCGAGTTTGCAATTGCTTTAGACTACAATATTTTGCTTCCATTGTTGTTGGCAGTTTTTGCAATTTGGGTAGTGAAAATTGGCGGAATTCTCTTTTGGAAAAAAACGATAAAACTTACGTACAAACCTGTTTGGGTCTATTGGGTTGTCTTTGCAATTGTAGGGGGTTTCTTTTTGTTACGAAACATACCACATCCCTTATTTCAATGGTTAGCTCCGTAAAACTTTACTTTGTAATTATTACTCCTCCGCAACTATCGGGAATTGGAACTGGAGTTATTCCCATTTCAGTACAAAACTGGCGAACAGCTTCTTTCGAGCCTTTGTAATAACTATTGTTATAATCATCTATAAATATATACCCCCCTTTTTCTAAGCGTTCATAAAAGTAAACTAAACCAGCATAAATTGGTTGGTATAAATCTGCATCTAAACTTACAAAGCAAAATGTATCGTTTATTCCATCGGTTGTAGTTGGAAAAAACCCTTTTTTGACAACACATCGTTCGGGAAATTCCATTTTAGAAAGTACTAGTTCTATGGAAGTATTGCTGAAATCTTGGGTAGATTTTGACAAGTTTTCAGCTTTTTCAAATTGAGTATCTTTCGAATCAAAGCCTGTAAACGTATCAAAAAGATATAATGTTTTTGAAGGAAACAAACCATTCAAAACAGAAGCAAAATCTCCTTTGTAAACACCCACTTCTGCTATTGACCCTTTTAGTTTTTTCGATTCTATTTCTCTTGCACATAATTCAGCAGTACTGACTCTTACAAGGTCTATATCGGTTCTTAAAATTTTGCGTTCGTTGTCGTCGTACACTAATGATTTTACTAAATAGAGACGTTTTGATCGTAGGAAAGACGAAATAAGTTTATAAAGATATCTTTTCATTTATAATTGGAGTAAAAAAAAAGAACGATTCTAACGTTGTGGAAGAATCGTTCTTTAAAATTCTTAAGACGAAAAGTCTTATTTCTTCATTGGTTTGATAGATTTGTAAAGATTGGCAACATCGTTGTTGTATTTTTCTTTTGCAGAAAAATCCATAATTCCAGAAACTACTAAAACTTTAGCATTTTTAGTTACAATTAAGTCATATCCAGCATATTTTGTTCCACCAGAACAAACGCCACCGATAGAAATAATATCCATTCCATTTACTTTGCTTTCTTCTATTTCACCAATTTCAATGTCAGGAAAAGATTCAGCTAAATCAGTACCCATTTGGTTGGTACGTCCTTCAAGTTCTTCCATAGAAATTGTTTCGAAACTTAAAGCTAATTTTTGGTCTGGAGAATGAATAATTAAATTATTTCCATCAATTTCGTGAGACCAATTCGCTGGAACTGTTAACGTTACATTTCCATATTCAAAATCAAAAGTTTCTTGAGCAAACAATGGAGTCACAGCAAGAAATAATGTCATCACCAATAAGGTGTAAAGCGTACGTACGTTCATAATTATTTAATCAAATGTAGTGATAAAAAACAAATATAGCTAATTTTAAATGGAGTAATCACAATAACGCTTTATCATAAGATATTGTTATTGGATAGATGTTTATTCAGGAAAAATTACTGAATTAACTTCGTTTATTAGAGAACTAAAATTTAGTACGGTTTTACTTCGTGGAACCGTACTAAATTTTGACAAACAGTAAGGAACTTTTACTTTATTGGAGTTATGGATTCATAGAGATGGTCTAAATCGATTTTGTATTTTTCTTTCACAGAAAAATCCATAGTAGAAGTTGCTACTAAAACTTTTCCATTTTTAGTAACAATTAGGTCTATTTCTGCATATTTAGTGCCACCTTCGCAAACTCCGCCTACAGAAACAATCTCCATTCCATTAATTACACTTTCTTCAAGCTCATCAAGCTTAATGTCTGGAAAAGTTGCCGTCAATTCTGAACCTAATTGTTCTGTTGCTTTATCAAGTTCTTCTGGAGAAATTGTTTCGAACGTTAAGTAAAGTTTTTTGTCTGGGGATTCGACAGTTAAAACATTACCTTCGATAGAATGATTCCAATTCGCTGGAACTGTTAATGAAACATTTCCATATTCAAAATCGAAAGTTTCTTGAGCAGATAA
>JBDNFX010000043.1:0-5250 GCA_041689575.1 Kapaibacterium sp. (SeqCode) | reverse complement strand
TTCAGGACATATTCGAAGTACATCAACACAACTGTTGATTTCGAATGCTCAAGATTTGCAACAAGCTTTTTCTATTGAAAATGCTCCAACAGTTTTACGTCATTCGCTGGCGAGAATGCTCATTTATATTTATAATTGTTTGCAACGTCGCCTTTCAGATAGTCTTTCCAATGAACGAATTGACACAAATGGTCTACAGAATAACAACAATTCCCCTTTGGCTGGTACATTAGAACAAATCCCTGTTTTTAATTTTCTGGATATTTGGGTTTCTTCGTTGAACCAAGTAGCTCCCCAACCAAACAGACCTCGCCAACGACATTCTCAACACGTTCCACATCCTACAATTCAAAGGAATACTGTGGTTGTTCTTCCAAACCCTATATCAACTGTTCCTATTTCAGAACAAGATGCTTCCTCATTAGTGAGAAGTCAAAATACTGCAGCAACAACATCAGAAAATTCTGCAATTGAAACCGCAGGACAAGCTTTGGAACTTGTAAACTTTGGTGCAGGTGTCGTTGAATTAGGTACTGTAATTGCCGCTGCAACAGGTTCGGCTGCTGCATTAGGCACGTTCTTAGGTTTATTTGGATTGGCGACCGCTATTGTTGGATCGATAGTTGGTTTAATTGCAGCCTGGGCTAGTGCTGACCGTTTAGGCGAATTTAATGCACGTTGTCAAGGTTATTGGACTGCAATTGGTGATATGGCAGCACAATTTTCTAATCCTGATTTTCTACGATTGCCCAGAAATCAATGGCCTCAACTTCGGGAAGCAAATCCTCACTTACAACCAATGCCTCGTGAGGCTGAAGAACAACTTTCTACTGCGGTTCAGGCTTGGCGTCGTGGTGAACAACTGGGGTGCCGTGAAGCAAACCTAATGATCCGAAGGTTTTCGACTATTCCTTTCAGATGGATTAGACCCAATGGTCAAGTGCTTCTTATCAACGATGGGCGTATCTTCTTACACGCTCTCTATATTGGGTTTCGAGGTAATGTTCGTCAAGGAATTCAACGCCATATCGATTCTGAAATTCGACGCCAAAACGAAGGAAGAGGTTGGCCCCTACTCCGATAAATTTCCTTTTGTGTATTGAATCATTTGCAGATTCGACAACCTTCTATAGACTCCATCTTCTTTTTGCACTAATTCTTCATGATTTCCTTTTTCGACTATTTTTCCATTTTGAAAAACAACAATTGTATCGCAATTTCTTATGGTCGAAAGCCTATGAGCTATAATTACCGTTGTGCGGTTTTTCATTAAACGTTCAATTGCTTCTTGTATTAATTGTTCTGATTCAGAATCCAAAGCACTTGTTGCTTCGTCGAGCAAAAGTATAGGTGGATTTTTTATAATCGCTCGTGCAATTGCAATTCTTTGGCGTTGACCTCCCGATAACTTTATTCCTCGTTCGCCTACAATTTCGTCTAATCTTTTTGGAAACCTTTCAATAAATTCCCACGCATTGGCTAGTTCTGCCGCTCTTTTAATTTCTTCCTTACTTGCAGAAAGATTCCCGTATGCGATGTTTTCTGCAATTGTTCCGCCAAACAAAAGTATATCTTGTGGGACAATTCCTATATTCTTTCGTATATCTGCCAAAGATAATTCTTTAGATTCATACGAATTGTAAAAGATTTTTCCTTCCGTTGGTTCGTAAAATTGTTGGAACAACGCAAACATCGTCGATTTTCCAGCACCACTTTCTCCTACAAAAGCTACTTTTTTCCCTGATTGAATCTCTAAAGAAATCCCTTCTAAAGCAGAAATTTCTGGTCTGCTTGGGTAAGAAAATGATACATCTTCAAAACGTATTTCATTTATCTGTTGGGGTAGGGCAGAATTGCTCTCAGTATACAATATTTCTTTTTCTTGGTCAAGTATTTCCCTAATTCTTACCGATGAACCTAATGCTTTTTGCACTTGGGAAATTAAATCTGCAAAACTTCCTAAAGCTCCTGCAACAAACATTGCATACATTAAAAACGAAGTCAGCTCTCCTATGGAAATTTGATTGTCCCTGACTAAGGAACCTCCGTACCATATTATTCCAGTAATTGCTCCAAAGATTGCAAATATTACAAAGGATACAAAAGCATAGCGAATTTTTGCCCCTTTAATCGCTAAAAAGACTTGATCTTTCAATGCAAGTTTATATCGGTTTACCTCGTGGTGTTCGTTCACAAAAGATTTGACACTTGTTATTCCTTGCAAAGATTCTTCGACAATCACCGCTGATACAGCTAAAGCGTCTTGGGTTCTTTTACTGTAACTCCGGATTTTTTTTGCAAAGATTGCACCTACGCCTAACAATACTGGTAAGGACACTAATAGCGGTATCGTTAATGTGAAGCTTGTAGAAAATATAATTACTAATCCACCAATAAGTAAAACAGATTGACGGAGTAATTCTACTAAAGTAAATGATAATGTTTCTTGAATTTGGGTCAAATCTGAAGATAACCGAGAGGCTAATTCTCCTACACGTTGTTCGGAAAAAAACTTCATTGGCAAATGAACAATGTGGCCATAAACTCGTTCACGTAATCTGGCTAATGAGGTTTCTGTAATTGTGGAAAAATTTACAGATAAAAAATACCTCATTACCGATTGCACAACTAACAATCCAATCAAAGCTCCAACAAGAAATTCTAACGTACCATCGGAAGTAGATTTCAATACGGCATCAATCATTTTACCAGTAAAGGCAGGTAACAATAAACTCATTGATGATATCAGTATAAGAACCAACATCGAAAGTAATAACCGTACCTTGTATTCTACAAAAAGGGAATACAAGAATCTAATCTGCGATTTAGATTCAGATATACTTAACGGTGTTTTTGGTACATCATTTTGAGAGCGATTTCGTGCCATAATTTGAGTAGCGGTAACTATATAAGTTGTTTCTGCTTTTTTTAACGTATTCAATGCTCTTTTCTTTTCTAATCCAATAGAGAATGTAAACTAATCCTATGGATATATTGATTAAAACCTACTACTTAACTTCTTTCATTAAGGAGTAGGGAATTCCCCCTCTCCCCATAGGGGAGAGGGGGATGTTCGGTTTGGTTTCTAAGCACTCCCTTTAAAAGGCACCCGACCTTAAAATGAGGGGCGTGTTTTTTTTAAGTGCTTGGAATCTACCATAATAGAAAATACTTGATAACGTTTATATTGGTATTATTCAAAAGAATTGTTTATTAGGAAAATATAGAATGGTATACGTAACACGAAGAGTCAATTTTTCAGCTGCTCACAGGCTGTTTAACCCCACGTTTTCTGAAGAGAAAAATGAGGCTATTTTCGACAAATGTAATAACTTTTTTGGTCATGGTCATAATTACATTGTTGATGTAACGGTGAAGGGTGTGCCTGACCCAGAAACTGGATATGTGATTGACCTCAAAAAATTAAAAGCTCTTTTAGAAGAACATATTCTTTCGAAAGTTGACCATAAACATTTAAATTTTGATGTTGAGTTTTTTGAAGGTATTATTCCTACTGCAGAAAATATTGCAGTTACGTTTTGGAAGGAAATTGAACACAAAATTCCTCAAGGAACCTTACATAAAATTACTGTTTTTGAATCTGATAATAATTATGTTGAATATTACGGTGAACCGATAGAAATCCCAAAACACGATGTACGATATTCTATTGATAAAGAACCGTTTTTAAACTCGTAAAAATGGTTTAGACTTGTTATGAAATGGCAATTTTTTCTTGTTGAATTTGTTTGGATTGCCAATATCCTGCCCGTTTTTTCAAAATGTCAAGTTCTGGAAAAGTCATATAGTTACGACCAAAATTCTTTTCGTCGTAAATTCGAGATCCGTGAAAATCAGACCCACCGGTCATAACAAAGCCATTGCGTCGAGCATATTGGCGGTAAAGTGTTTGCACCGTTCTACCTTGAGTAGGATGAGTTATTTCAATACCATCAACGCCCAAAGAACCTAAATAACTTGGCAAAGCAATATGTCGGTACGTAATTTTTGGATGAGCAATTACGGCAACACCACCGCAAGAATGAATAAGTTCACAACCTTCTTGAATAGTATATTTCATTTTTGCTTCAAAGGCAGGTTTGTGTTTGTCCAAATAGCGTTTAAAACCTTCTTTTAACGTTTGGGTGTAGCCTTCTCGGATAAGCATTTCAGCAATATGTGGACGAGTAATTGAAGCACCATTGGCATATTCTTTCAATTTTTCGTACGAAATAATTATATCCAAATTGGCAAGTTTTTCTATAATTGCTAAGGATCGGCGTTCACGGTCGTGACGCATTACCTCTAAGTGCCTGACTAAAAATGTATGATGAACATCCATACAATAGCCAAGTAAATGGTAGTCTTGTTTATGATCAAAACAAGAAATTTCAATACCTGAAATAACTTCTAAGGATTTGGCTTCTTCTAAAGTCTTTGCTTCTATATAACCATCAATAGTGTCGTGGTCGGTAATACTAATAGCACGTAACCCCGATTTGATTGCTTTTTGCATAAGCTCCTTCACTGAGAGGATTCCATCTGAATGAGTAGTGTGCAGATGTAAATCAATTTTTCCTTCCATATGTACTTTCTGTAAGAGGCAAATGAGAAAGTGAACTTTTACTTATTGTCCAATTGTCGATAAAATAGTTGTAATAGTAGCCACAGCATCTGAAAAAGCAACAATTTGCTTTTCCCCAGTAGAACGAACTTTCACTTCTACAGATTGTAGAGCTGCATTTTTTTCGCCAACTACAATTTGTAGTGGCATTCCCAATAAATCTGCGTCATTCAACTTAAATCCTGGCGAAATATCACGATCGTCAAAAAGGACATCAATTCCACCGGAACGTAGTGTGGTATAAAGGAATTCGCAATATTCACGAACAATTTCCGATTTTTTAAACCCAATCCCTAACAAATGCACAGTAAAAGGCGCTAAGGTTGAAACCCAAGAAATACCTTTTTCGTCATGATGTTGTTCAATAAAACACGCCATAATTCTTTCAACACCAATTCCATACGACCCCATAATCACTGGTTTGTCCTTACCATTAGAATCTAAGAATTTAGCTCCAATTGCAAGAGAATATTTAGTGCCTAATTTGAAAATATGACCAATTTCAATAGCATTTGTAATTCGTAACAACGCACCAGTGCCACTTGGTTCGGGTTCACCCGCTTGAACTATTCGTAAATCGGCATACGTGATTGTAGGGACATCGCGAGAAAAATCAATATTTTTAT
>JBDNFX010000042.1:0-9384 GCA_041689575.1 Kapaibacterium sp. (SeqCode) | reverse complement strand
GATATTGCTTTAAAAGATGATACAACTGATGATGAATATTTAGAAAAACTTACCTCAATTTTACCAACAGTAATGGAATTTTCTCCTGACTTAATTTTGTATCAAGCTGGTGTAGATCCCTTAAAAGAGTATACTCTTGGAAGACTTTCTTTAACTTTGAACGGATTAAAAGAACGAGATAAATTAGTATTTGAGTCCGCATATAAGAAAGGAATTCCAGTTTCAATAGCAATAGGTGGTGGATATTGTAAAGATATTTCTATCACAGTAGATGCATACTCTCAAATATTTTCAACAGCGATTAGTGTTTTCGAATAAATTGAATTACATAGTTTTAAACAGTTATTCGTCTTTTTTTTTCGATTATTGTATAAAAAATATACAAAATTCAACTCGATAAAACATATATGAATTTCGAAAAATTTACCTTACTAGCACAACAAATATTAGAAACTTCAAATGAAATAGCTACGAGTTATTCCCATACTTCCATTGAACCAATTCATATTTTTGCTTCCCTTTTACAATCTACAAATCAAATCATTGATTCTATTCTCAACAAAATAGGTCTCAATAAATCATATATACTTTTAAAAACAACAGAATCACTTTCAAAAATACCAACTTCCACTCTTTTGGGAAATGGACAGTTAAATCTCACGATGGATACAATAACTGTACTGCAACTTGCTCAAAAGAATGCAAAGGAAATTGGAGATGAATATGTAACTACTGAACATTTATTTTTAGCTATTGTAGAAGATACTTCTAAAAATGGTTCTTTTGTTCGAGGTTTAGGAATTTCGAAAGAATCAATTTTAAAAATAATTCCTGAACTTCGTGGCTCTCAGAAAAAAGCTTCAAGTGCTTCTGCAGAAGATCAATACAGATCATTATATAAGTATGGCAAAGTTCTGAATGATCTTGCATTAAAAGGAAAAATTGATCCTGTAATTGGAAGAGAAGACGAAATTAGACGTGTGTTGCAAGTTCTTTCTAGACGAACAAAAAACAATCCAGTATTAATTGGAGAACCTGGGGTTGGGAAAACTGCTATTGTAGAAGGAATAGCTCAAAGGATAGTAGATGGTGATGTTCCAGAAGGTTTAAAAAGTAAAAAAATAATTACTTTAGATATGGCTACTTTGATTGCAGGTGCATCCTACCGTGGACAGTTTGAAGAACGATTAAAGGCTGTTATCGATGCGGTGATTCGATCTGATAGGGAAGTAGTACTTTTTATAGATGAACTTCACACTGTTGTTGGAGCAGGTGCAATTAGTGGAACTGTTGACGCAGCAAACATTCTTAAACCAGCATTAGCCAGAGGAGAACTACGAGCAATTGGAGCTACTACTTTAAATGAATATCAAAAGTATATCGAAAAAGATCCTGCATTAGAACGAAGATTCCAAAAAGTTCTCGTTGAAGAACCAAGTATTGAATCATCAATTTCAATACTTCGTGGTATAAAAGAAAAATACGAACTTCACCATGGTGTTAGAATCACTGATGGAGCTTTAGTAGCGGCAGTTCAGTTGTCAGATCGATATATAAATGAACGTTTTTTACCCGATAAGGCAATAGATTTAATAGATGAGGCAGCTTCGAAATTACGAATTGAAATTGACTCAATGCCTGAAGAACTTGATTTATTAGAACGTAGAATTCGGCAATTAGAGATTGAAAAATTGGCTTTAGAAAACGAGTTAAAAAAGTATGAAAAGTCTTAAAGTGAAAGTAGTATTGTTTCTTCGAATTTTTTCATAGTTATAATTTTCTCTTTTTCTAATTTTTGACATAGTTCATAAAACCATTGATGATGGTCTGTAACTAAAAGTGATTCGAGTAATTTCTGAAAAGTAATTTGACTATTTTCTGTTAAAATTTTTACTATTCTTCCTCTCCATATTCTTCTTGGTATTCCTAAATACATAGGTTCAATTTTTTTTTCAAAGGGGCGATAAAGAAGTTTTCCTGCTGATTTACAGTTTTGCTTTAGTGGACATTGAGAACAATGAGGAGAAGTTTTTTTACAAAATTCTCTTGCTATATCCATTATCCCTTGAAAAAATTCAGATTCGTACTTTTGGGGCATTATATCCGATAATATTTCTCGAATTTCAGAATCACTTCTAACTTCATTTGTTCCAAAACAAATATAAAAATATCTAGAAATAACTCGATGTACATTGACATCTATTACGTGAATTGATTTTCGAAATGAAAAACAAAGTATTGCCGATGCTGTATAATCGCCAATTCCGGGCAAGGCTCTCAACTTCTTGTAATCAGAAGGAATGATTGAATTATAATCAGAGCAGACAATTTCACAAGCTTTTTTTAATCTTAAGGCACGTGAATTGTACCCTAAACCACTCCACAATTGTAATAAATTTACGTTAGAAACCATTGCAAGAGAACCAACAGTCGGTAACTGAGAAATGAATTGTTCAAATTTTGGAACAACTCGAGAAACTTGGGTTTGTTGTAACATAACTTCTGAGACTAATACAAAGTATGGATCAGGTTTGAATGCTCTCCAAGGTAGTTTATAATTTCTATCTTTAAAGAAACCTATTATGATTTTAGTGAAGGTACTTTTCAATTGTTTTAGAAAGTATAAACAATGTCATCAACAGTAATTACTGCATAAGGAAAATCTCCTGATTCTAAATTCCATAAAAACTCAACAGTTGTAGGAACTCTTATCTGATCTATGGATTTGTAATTTGAACATCGTAAAGTAAATCTTTCGTTAGAATAGACTGCTTTAAAGTCTCTAAATTTATCATCAGTTTCAAATTGGACAATATCACCTTCATTATTAAAAGTAACTAAAGCAGAAGCTAGATTTCTACCATCACGAATTATAACTTTTGCCGTTAATTCTGATACTTCAACCCATTGAATTGTTTTACTCGGTAATAATGCTGTAGGAAACCAAATACTCTCTGTTAAGTATCGTACTAACATAGAAATTGACGTTTCGTTTCCTTTAGGTTCGTTTAAAACTACGGACCCCCAAAATCGTATTTGACCTTGACCTTTTCGTTGAAAATAGGATAAAATTGCTGTTTTACGTACAATCATTGAATTAGATAATAATGCTTTCCACACAAAACCGGGTTCTTTCGTCGTAAAGTATTGTTTTGCTCTAAGACGTGACCATCGATGTTCTTCTCGCGATCTAAATTCTCCTCGTTGATACACCATTGCCGATGAAATATATTTTTTTTGATCAGGAACAGTTTTTAAAAAGTATTTTTGTACTATGGTAGGTAAATTTCTAATAGAATGTTCAGAAAACATTTTCGTTTCTGATTCTACTTGAGATTGAAGACTTGTTAGAATTTGCTTGTAGTATCGGATTCCACTTATTAAAGTAATAAAATGGAGTAATAGAATTGTTACTATTGATGTAATTAGAATTATCTCTTGATGCATATAGATTCTTTAGATGCTGAACTGTTTTTTCTTCAATTTACTACTTTTTTTTAAAATAGCCACTATTCTGGAATAGGAAATAATGTCACAACATAAAATAAAATCATATACTCTTTCAAATGGATTGAGAGTTAATCTCAATCAAATCAAAAGAACTCCTACAGTTTGTGTTACCGTTGGGTATCACGTTGGTTCTAAAAATGAAGTAAAAGGAATGACCGGAATAGCTCATTTATTTGAACATTTAATGTTCGACAATGTGAATTCAAACAAATTTGATAAAGTGTACGATCTTTGTGGACTCTATTCTGGATCTGAGAACAATGCATATACTACCTACGACCAAACTGTGTATTATATCTCCTTACCGAATCATCAGTTAGAACTAGGTTTATGGCTTGAAGCTCAAAGAATGAATTCATTCACTATTCAAGAAGAGTCTTTAAAAACTCAAAAAAGTGTTGTAACAGAAGAGATTAACCAAAACGTATTCAATCAACCGTATGGACAAATGTCAACAGCAATTAATGCAATGATGTATGATACAAATTGTTTTTATAATTGGGAAGTATATGGTTCTATCGAAGATGTAAATTCATTTTCAATAGTTAAAGCTCAAGAGTTTTTTAATTCATATTATTCTCCTTCAAATTCTGTTTTAACAATTGTCGGCGATTTCGAATTAGAATCAGCTATGAAATTTGTTGAGAAGTATTTTGGATCTATCACTGAGAAAAATGGTACTATGAAGCCTTATTCCTTTGATAGTACTATGTGTAAAACAAATCAACGTTCTTTTTATACTGACGATATTCCCTTAGAAGGTGCAAGCATTAGTTTCCACATACCAAAAAAATATTCTAATGACTACACTGTTTCCCAATTTGTAAGTTCTATACTTGGAAGAGGAAAAAGTACTGTACTGTACAATGAATTAGTTCGAGAAAAACAACTTTGTTCTGAAGTATATTCTTATATTGATTCTCGCGAAGAAAGTTCAATCTTAACTATTCAAGCAATTGCCTCAGATGAATCTAATACTGCAGAACAGATTGAAGAATCTTTAGTTTCGACTCTAAAAACCGTAATTTCAAATGGGTATACTCCTAAAGAATTACAAAAAGTTTCTACAAAATCCTTAACTTCTTTTGCATATCAAACCCAATTGGTTGAAGGAGTTGCTGATTATATTACAACTTCAACTATGTTGATTAACACTCCAGAATACATTAATTCCTTAGAAGACAATTTTAAGAAAGTTACTTTGGAAGAATGTACTGTATTTACACAAGAGTATTTACAGTTCGATAAATCTAATACTTTATTGATAAAGAAACAGTAATTATGATTATAAAAAAGTCTACTGATATTGATAGTTATTTAATTGATGCATCCAACTATACTGGATCGGCTGAAGCAGTTTATATTCCTGAATCTATTGATGAAGTTCAAGTACTTATAAAATCGTTGTTCGAAGAAGGAATTCCAATAACCGTTAGTGGGTCCGGTACTGGTCTTACTGGCTCTCGAGTTCCAAATGAAGGTGTAATAATTTCAACTGAACGATTAAAAAAAATCAGTTTCGATACAACTACAAAACTTCTTACCGTAGAACCGGGAGTGTTGTTAGAAGAAATTTCAATATTCTTAGATGAATACAACAGATTTTTACCTCCCAATCCTACAGAATGGTTATGTTCTATTGGCGGAGCCGTTTCAACCAATGCATCTGGTTCTAGAACATTTAAATATGGTGCTATGAGAAGTTGGGTACATTCTTTAGAGGTAGTTTTGCCTAATGGTGATATAGTTCACATACCAAGTGATGTAATTGAAAATAACGAATTTTCTGTAACAACGAATTCTGAAAAAGTTATTACTTTTACAATTGAATCAGTCTCGATTCCAAAAACTAAACATGCTGCTGGGTACTATGTTAGCCCTTCAATGAAGAAAACTGATTTATTTGTAGGGTCGGAAGGAACTTTAGGATTTATTCAATCAATAACATTAGAAACATACCCGAAACCAGAAGTGCCGTTGGGTGGTGTAATCTTCTTTCAAGAATATCAACAACTTTTAGATTTTGTATCAAATCTTAGAAGCACTTCTAAGTTAGAAGACGTTCATCTACAAACTGTTGATGCACGTTTATTAGAGTTTTTTGACGAATATTCCTTACAATTACTTCGAAAATATTACCCTGAGATTCCTTCAAATGCGATAGGAGCTATTTGGTTTGAACAAGAATCTTCTGAAGACAAAATGGATATCCACATTGATGAATGGTGGAAAGTTGTTGCAGAATTTTCTAATCTAGCCGTTGAAACTTGGTTTGCACAAAATGAAATTGAACATAGAAAATTTTCCGAGTTTAGACATAAACTTCCTTCTGAGGTTTATGAAGTTATTGGAAAAGGAAGTACTTCAAAAATTGGAACTGATATGGCAGTTCCAGCAGAATGTTTTAATGAATATTTTTGGGAATATCAAAAGGTTCTGAAAGAGTCTCAAATTAAGTACGTATTATTTGGACACATTGGGGATTGTCATTTACATGCTAATTTATTTCCAAGTTCAGAAGAAGAAATTCTTTTAGCTAAGAATATCTATGAATACATGATTACAAAAACATTGCTCTTCAATGGAACTATTTCAGCAGAACACGGAGTTGGAAAATTAAAGAAAAAGTATTTCCATACAATGTATTCTAAAGATATAATTGAATATTTTTACTCTATAAAATTACTTTTTGATCCTAAAAATCAATTTGGAAAGGGTAATTTGTTTTGAGCTCAATAAAAATTTGGATTGAAGCTGGAAGACTAAGAACTATTCCTGCATCAATTGTTCCGGTTCTAATTGGTAGCAGTTTAGCATATTCAGATAACTATTTTCGCTTAGATGTATTTCTTGTTGCAATGATTTGCTCAATGTTGTTTCAATTAACCTCTAATTTCTCTAACGATGTTTATGATAACAAACGAGGAGCAGATTCTGAAAGAGTTGGACCTAAACGAGTAATTGCGAGTGGTTTGATTTCCGAAAAATCGATGATAATCGCAATTATAATTACAGCAACCATATCATTTATACTTGGAATGTATTTAGTATATCTACATGGAATTCCCGTATTATTGATAGGCATTTTTTCTATATTTTTTGCTTGGGCTTATACAGGAGGTCCATATCCATTAGCGTACAATGGATTAGGAGATGTATTTGTATTTATATTCTTTGGAATTGTTGCCGTTTGTGGCACTTACTATGTACATTCTGGACAGTTTTCATATTATGCATTACTAAGTTCAATTAGTCCTGGTTTATTGGCAACAAATATACTTTCAGCAAATAATATTAGAGATAGAATTGGTGATGCTAAAATTAGAAAAAATACTTTAGCCGTTTTAATAGGAGACAAGGCCTCTAGAATACTCTATAGAATACTTCTGCTTGTATCGTATTTATGTATTATTGTTTTATTTCTATTGACTATGAATCCATATCATCTATTGCCTTTGATAACATTCCCATTTGCAAGAAAATTGTGGAAGAGCATTTACATATCACAAGGTTCAGAATTAACTTCTGTATTAATACAATCTGCTACATTATTACTAATTTTTGGAATTCTACAAAGTATTGGGTTTATAGTTTAATATGTTTATTCAACGTTTTTTTTCAAGCAATAGAATGAATGGTTTTAATTGTAAAAATACATCAAACTTATTGATGTTATTGATAGTATTTATAGCTTGTTCAAGTTTCTTTTTAGATAAAGGCAAAACTGTAAAGAATCAAAAGGAAATTGGAGATTTCCCAAAATTCAAGTTTACAGATAAGGAAGTAAATTTTTTGATAATTGGAGATTGGGGTGCAGGTGGAAGCATACAACGAAATGTTGCAAAGGGGATGGAATCTATTTTTAAAACAGATAATATTCAATTTATAATTTCTACTGGTGATAACTTTTACCCATCTGGTGTTACATCAACAACAGATAACCAATGGAAAACAAAATTTCATTCCGTCTACAAAGGTGATTTGCAAACTTTAGACTGGTATCCTGTTTTAGGGAATCACGACTACAAATTAAACCCTGAAGCTCAAATTGAATATTCTTCGGTCTTCCATCATTGGAAAATGCCTAGTAACTATTATAAGTATTCTAAAACTAAAGATGAAAATTCTATAGACTTTTTTGCAATAGACACTCAGCTGTTAATTTCAGGCACTAAAGATCAGAAAAAAGCTCAATTAGATTGGTTAGATAAAGAATTGTCACAATCAACGGCAAAATGGAAAGTTTGTATTGGACATCACATGATACGTTCTCATGGAGTTTATGGTGATCAATCGTTTATGCTAAAAACTGTAAAACCTACACTTGATAAATACAACGTTAAAATGTACTTATCTGGTCATGATCACGATTTGCAACTTATAAAATCAAGTGAAGATTCTTTCTATCAATTAATCTCAGGTGCCGGTGGAGGAGCAAGAGACACTGGCTATGGAAAAAACACACTTTTTGCTCATACAAATGGTGGTTTTGTATCTTGTAGTATTTCCAATAAAAACATACGATGTAAGTTCTATAATCAATACGGCAGTATTGTTTTTTCACAAATTCTAGAATAACTTATGAAACATTTACTTTTGTTAGTCATTTTGTTAGTCATTTTGTTAACTACAATGAATTCCAATCTCTTTGGACAATTAGAAGGACCAGATAGTAAAGGTAGAGATTTTTGGTTGACCTTTATGCCAAATATCCATAGAGGTTTAGTTGATAGAAATGAAGCAATTATAAATTCAGATTCCTTACATATTTTTATTGTATCGGAAAAAGCAACAACTGGGGTTATAACTTACAAGGATATTTTCAACCAAGTTTATACTCATAATTTTTCAATTCCAGACCCCTCTAAAATACATCAATTTTCATTAGTATTTAGAAATTTTGAATTAGTAGGATTAAATGTTACAACCGATATAGATTTTGAAAATGGACAGAACGAAAAAATTGCAAAACAATCGTTTAATATTACCTCTAAAGAAGAAATTACCGTTTATGCAATTAATCAAGCAATAACTACATCTGATGCATTTTTAGTTTTACCTGTGGATATTTTAGATAATGAATATTTTATTATGTCTTATAACTCCGATGGGTCTTTTAGGAATAATTTTAATCCACCTTTAGATAATGCTTCAACTCCTTCACAGTTTGCAGTTGTTGCTACAGAAGATAATACAACAATAACAATTCGTCCTACAGTCGCCACTGCTAGAAACAACCTAAACGTACAAAGTGTGAATTTAAGCCGTGGAGATGTATATTTAGTTCAAGCTAATATGCTTTCCAATTTAAGGGCTGACTTAACAGGAACACAAGTTGTTTCAAATAAACCAATTGCTGTTTTTTCAGGTCATCAACGAGCTACAGTTCCCGTAAATATAGGAAATTTAACTTCTCGAGACATACTTATTGAACAAATACCTCCTCTTTCTACATGGGGATTTTCTGCATTTATTACTCCTTACCCAATACCTTCTACAATTACAGAAAGTGGTAATGATATATATAGGGTTTTAGCAGGCTACGATAATACAATTGTCACTGTTGATAAATTTCAAGTAGCATTATTAGACAAAGGTGAATTTTTCGAAGCACCTATTCCTAATAGTGCAAAATTAGTAGAAGCAAACAACCCTGTTTTAGTTGCTCAATTTAAGCAAACTTCAGGTTCAGGAAATTTTTCTATTCAAATCGGTGATCCATTTATGATGTTGATTCCTCCAGCGGAACAATTTATGAAATCATATAGGTTTATTAATGTTCAAGTTGGAGAAAATAGTATAGAAAACGGTAGTATTATTCCTGTTCCGAATGTTTATGTAGAGCAATATGTAACAATTGTTTCTCCAACTTTG
>JBDNFX010000041.1:0-2394 GCA_041689575.1 Kapaibacterium sp. (SeqCode) | reverse complement strand
TAGAAAATTCGGAAATTGTAACTATTCATATTCCTTTTCATTTGGGCGAATTTCCTACATACAATTTACTTTCGAAAACAAATAGAAGTAACATAGAAAACGGTTCAATGTTGATACATTCTTCACGTGGTGGAATAGTAGAAGAGGAAGTATACTTCTCATCAAAATCAGCATCCAACTTAGAATTGTTTGTAGATGTTTGGGAAAACGAACCGACTATTCAAACAAAATATGTGGATAGAACCACGATATCAACACCACATATAGCAGGGTATACATACACAGCAAAAAAAAATGCGGCAACAATGATATGTACTCGCCTTTTAGAAAACTTGGTAAAAGAATGTGACCAGAAAAGTCAATTCTCTAAAGAACAAGAACATTCCAAAGTTAAAAATGCTAGTCAACGGAAAGAAAATCGCACAAATCAATTCATTGAAATCTCCCAACAATTCAAGAAAGTAGCTATAAATCAACCCTCCGAAATAGCAATAGAATTTGATAAAATTCGTACATCTATAGAACTACTTCCTGAATTTTTAGAGGAACCTTTTTTTATAAAAAGGTAAAACTTATATGCCTGATCACTCTATGAAGTTTTCGCAAGAACAATTGCAAGATATTTTGCGAATTGCAATGAACAAATTACCTTTAAAAGATGGTGGGCAATTCACGTATGAAGAGATAGTTTTAACAGCTGCAGAACTTGGCATATCTATAGAACAAATAGAATACGCATTAGAAGAATATTCCGCAACTTCAGAATTTGAATCAGCAAAAGAAGTATATATAGATGAAAAAAAGGATAGTTTTTTTGGGTTTGCAAGAACCTATGGAATTATCAACGCATTACTTTTTATACTCGATGTTGTAATTTTAAATGGATTTACTGGTTGGGGTTGGTCGTATTGGGTACTGTTTGGAATGGGATTCCCTTTAGCCTTTAAATATATGGAAGCCTTCTATCCTAAAAAAAATGACATTGAAAAAGGGGCTCTTAAAATTGTAGATAAGTGGAGAAAAGATAAGGCTCGACGAGAAGAAGAATTACGTAGAAAACAATTGCGTAAAGAAGGAAAAGACTCACTGTTTTCAGTGAATAAAGTAGGAAAAGGATTCCAAGTCCGAATAGGAAATAATATTTTTGATATATAAATGCTACGTAGAAAAAAAACACCAACCTCAACAATAAAAGCTGTATTGCCAATTCAAGCAGTTGCAAAACCAGTCGAAATTCTATTTGAAGATGACTCAATTGTTATTGTCAACAAACCTGCAAATTTATTGACCCTCCCCGATAGATATTCACCTCATTTGCCTAATATTAGAACAATGTTAGTTGATAAATTTGGAGATATATTTGTAGTACATAGACTGGACAAAGAAACTAGCGGAGTGATGCTTTTTGCAAAAGATGCTGAATCGCATAGACATTTAAATCAGCAATTTGAAGAACATACTGTTGAAAAATTATATTATGGAATTGTTGGAGGAATATTTAATCACGAAGTTATTGATATAGATATCCCTATTGCTCAGAACCCAAAAGTGTTAGGCTTAATGATGCCAACTGCTCGTGGAAAAGAAGCATTAACCATTGTTCGATGTTTGGAAAAATATAGATTAGCATCGTTCGTAGAATGCCGATTAAAAACTGGAAGACAACACCAAATCCGAGTTCATTTAGCCGCTATTGGTCATCCGTTGTTAATAGACAAGGACTACGCAGAAACTACAGAATTTTATGTTTCAACAGTAAAAAAGAATTACAGATTAGCAAAAAATACTGATGAGCTTCCAATTTTGACACGAACACCACTTCATGCTTGGTCACTATCATTTATTCACCCGAAAACGGAAGAACAAGTAACTTTTACTTGTGAAATGCCAAAGGATATGCGAGCTACACTTCAAGTATTGCGTAAGTATAGTGAATATACACCCTTACCAACTATGGATTTTGATTTCGAAGAATTTCAACTGTAGGCAATGAAGCCAATTATCTATCCAATAGAAGGAATGAAACTTCAAGAAATTCATTCTTCTAAACAAAAAAAAGGATATGTATATTTTCTAAATGAAGAAGGAGAATACTTCGGTTTGTACCCGTACGATGCTGTTTTGCAACATCAAATTACCAAACAAACAGAATTCACCACTAAAACAATTGCAGACTTTAGAAAAACTGTAGAATCTATGGTAATTCGATCATTGGCTTTTCAATATGCAACATATAAAACCAGAACAGAAAAGCAAGTTCGAGATGCATTATCAAAAAGAGGTTTTATAGACGAAAGCATTCAAGAAGCAATCGATTTTCTTTATAATTTCAAATATTTAGACGATGAAAATTATGCAATAAATTTTGTCTTGGCTTCACTGGGAAAAAAGCCT
>JBDNFX010000040.1:0-3053 GCA_041689575.1 Kapaibacterium sp. (SeqCode) | reverse complement strand
GTACGTTATACTAATTCTGTTAAAACAGGAATAATACTACGGAGAATTGATTTGTGTTTGTCTAAGATTGTTTTTTGGTCTTGTTCAGTAAAATCAGTGGCTTTTTGAAACAGATCTTGAATTGCTGGATCTAAACGTGAAATCTGTCCAATCCATGTTAGATTGTACCAACATTGAAGGTCTAACCAATCTTGAATGGTAAAGGTTAAAAGTGCTTCATGTTTGTTGGTGGAGTAGCGTTCATACAGAACTTTGTATCGTGGGTACGGTTCAATCATTGTGTTCGTATTACAAAGAAAGAACAAACGTAGAATTTCTAACTTTTCATTTTCTGCTAAAAAACTTGCATTTATAAGCGTTAATCGTTCTATTGAATCAATAACATTGTTTTCTAAATAATCGTTTATCTGTTTGATTAAACAAGGAGCAAGATTAAAAGATTGGCGTAAAGAAGGGAATTCCTTAAGGATTAACGGTAAATCCAAGTAATCCTTTGCACCATGAAGCCTAACCCACGGAAGTATAAATTCAGATTCTTTTTTATAATAAGGCTGGTGTTGGTGCCAAAGAATGGCTACTGAAATAGGTTTCATAAATATAGATTATTCTAAATAATTGGTTTTAAATATAAACAAAATAAGGATAAGATTCTAACGTTTATGTATAAACTTTCAAAACACCTATAGAACCTGCAAAGGTATACTGCTACCTTTCCTAAAATAGAACGAGTAATTTTTCGTTTTTCATTTTTGTTATCTCAAACAATTCCACAATATTCGTTAAACCTTCGAGAGTAGTCTTATGATTAAAATTGCGAAAATTCCATTTACCTATTTAGCTTTCATAACAGTTGTTGTAACACATGTCTTCTTAAATTTGCATCTTATGGCACAAAGTTCTTCTGACCAAACAGTGTTATTGACTGTTGGAAAAGAATCTCATACTTTAGGATCATTACAGAAAGCTTTTCGTAAAAATGTAAATCGTAAAGACGCAATGTTGTCGAAATTATCCAAGGATAGTATTATCGATTTTATAAATCTCTACGCTAATTATAGACTAAAAGTGCTCGACGCAACTTCACGAGGAATAGATAAAGAACCCTTAGTAAAAGCTGAATTAGATAACAATAGAAAATTGTTAGCAGAAACATTTTATTTAGAAAAAAAATTAGTTGAACCGAATTTACAAGAAATTCTTTCCAATAGAAAAAGAGATATCAAACTTGCTGTTGTTTTTGTGTCTTTTGCAAAAAGTAATTCTGAAGAAGCAGCCTTGCTCCGTGCAAATAAAATCTTACAAGTTTTAAAAAGTGGTGCTAACTTTACGACAATTGCAAAGGATTCATCCGACGATGAGCAAACTGGTGCAAATGGTGGAGAATTACCATTTATAACTGGTGGTATGTTGCTGCGAGAAATTGAACAAGCAGGATTTTCGTTAAAAACTGGTCAATTGTTTTCTTCACCTGTTAAAACTAGAGTAGGGTATTTTTTAATTACTCTTGTGAAAGACGAACCGAGATATTTTGTTTATCCAAAACATATATTGTTAAGTAATAATCCCAATGATTCTTTGGGTGTCATTCGCAAAGCAGATAGTTTGATTTCTATTCTTAGAAAAACGCCATCTAAATTTGAGACCTTTGCAAAAGAATTATCTGACGATAAACAGTCTGCTGAAAAAGGTGGTTATTTAGGAAATGGGTATTCTCGTTCAACTGGAATGAAAGATACAAAAGTAAAATTAGTAGTCGAAGTAGAAAACGCTTTGTTTGCATTAAAACCGGGCAATAATTTTGATAAAGTAGTTTCAGAATATGGTGTACATGTATTGAAAGTAGACTCGATATCTCAAGTTGTATCAGAAAATGAAAAAGAAGAAGTAAAAGAGTACTATAAAAGAATTTACTTTTCAAAAGATAAAGACGATTTAATTGAAAATGAAAAAAAACGTTTAGGTTATAAATGGGAAGAAGTAGTTCTTAATGAATTAATATCTTCAATAGACTCTACTAAAACAACTATGCAGACTGAATGGGCAGATGCTATTTCTCCTTCATTAGGGAAGAAAATTATTTTTTCTGGACCATCTGAACCATATACAGTTCGTTCTTTTGCTGATTCAATGTCAAGAAGAGCAGATTTTCGCGGTTATTCATTAAATAGAAATGGTTTTGTTCGAGCTATGGACAAAATGGTTTCTGTTCAAATTATTAGAGATGCATCGAAAAACTTAGAAAAAGAATATCCTGATTTTGCAGAAATGATGCAAGAATTCCACTATGGTATATTGTTGTTTAAAATTGAAGATCAAGAAGTTTGGTCAAAATTACAATTCGATTCACTTCGAGCTAAAGCATTTTTTGATACAACTAAAACGAAATACTCTTCCAGAGAAGCCTATAACATTAGTGAAATTTATGTCCTTTCAGATACATTAGCAAACTCTTTGAAAAACCAACTGAATAACGGAGCAGATTTTGAAGATTTAGCTGAAAAGTATTCTCAACGTGACAAATACAGAGAAAAGAAAGGTTCTTGGGGGGTTGTAACAGTAAATAATAACTCATTTGCAGCTTTAGCTAAAGAACGTTCAATAACAAAAGCGGGAACAGTATTTGGACCGTTTAGTTTTGAAGGCGGTTTTTCTATTGTAAAAGTAAATGAATATCTCCCAGTCCGATTAAAAACTTTTGAAGAAGCAATTTCTGATTTTGCACCTGCGTATCAAGATGTTGTTCAAAAACATTTAACAAATCAATGGTTAGATACTGTGAAAAAAAGTTTCCCAGTGGTTATTAACCTAAAAGCAATTGATTCAATCAAAAAGGGTAAATAATTGAAAGGTACACTCACTAATACTACCACTGTAGATTCATCATTTTTAAAGAAAAATAGTACTTCTATATTTGGAATTCTTATTCTTGCAATTTCGTTTGTTTTCTTTTCAAATGAAGTCTTTGCAGACGAGAAACCTTTAGAACGAATTATAGCAGTCATAGGTTCTGACATTATACTCTTGACTGATCTTGACAACGAGTTAAAGATAAT
>JBDNFX010000039.1:0-21760 GCA_041689575.1 Kapaibacterium sp. (SeqCode) | reverse complement strand
TGAGAACCATTTCCGTCAAACTGAACAGAAGTTCTAGAAGTAGAAGGATTTGGATACGCAGTAAGTGCAACATTTTCTTTGTCATTTACAGAAGTAACATCAATTAATGGTAAAAGTTCAATATCTTTATCAACATTGATATTCCCTTGAGCATCAACTGTGATAAATCCAGATTCTTGGTTGAAACCTACTTTTTCAGCAACATAGTTGAATGATCCAATAGATATTTCTTTTACTTCGAAAGTACCATCAAATGTTGAAATACTAACGGCTGAGATTTCTTTGTTTTCATCGTAGATTGTAATGATTGCACCAGAAATAGTTGGCAATTCTTCTGAACCAAGAACGATGATTCCAGCGTTTTTACGTTCACGGATTTTACCTCTCATTGATCCCAAGCCTTTTTCGCCGGCACGAACACCAACTATGATGTTATATTGAACTGTTGGCATAATATCACCAACAGAAACAACTGTAGCACTTTGCCAGTTAGGTGTTGTAGATGCACTACCTGCTTGGTAATAACCAGGTGCAAATTCTACATCCATAGGAATAGCTAAGAAGATATAGTTACCAGGTAACATTGCCTTAAAGCTGTAGTTACCAATTACATCAGATTCAACGGTGAAAACAGGGCGTTTTTTTCGGTCAGAGTTTGCACCGAATTCATCTTTGATTTGGTATGCTATAACTTTACCAACTATTCCAGCACCAGTTTCACTTAGAATAGTTCCAGAAATTCCTTGAACAGTTCCAGCTTGCATTGATAATGCAAAGTTTACATTTTCAGAGTTTTCAGAAGAAATTGGTTTTGCACCAGTTGCATCAGATACACCATCGAAATAAAGTACTGAATATCCTTGAGCTTCAGTATATGCAATATATCTCATTCCACCAGGAACAGTTATAACAAACATACCTTCAGAATTAGTAGTTGTACTGTGTCTTGGCATATCTGTACCATTTTTAAGGTTATCAAGAATTGGACGAAGAGTTACTTTTGCTCCACCAATTGCACTACCGTTTACAATATCAGATACTTTTCCACGAATCATCATTGGAGCAAGTTCTTGTTTGCGTTCTACATCAAAGTTCACTTCACGATTATCATCGCAAGATACGTTTACTTCTGTTGCATCTGCACCTTCACGAACATTTTCAAACCACTCAGATACTATTCCAGCACCTTCGATTCTCAATTTGTACGTTCCAGCAGGAACTTTAATTTCGTAACGACCATTCATTACTTTTGCTCTGTAGATTCTTTCTACATTTTTAACATCATTACCAGATTGGTCAATTAGGTCAATTCTCCAAAGAGTTACTATTGATCCTTCTCCACCAACTGAATTTGCACCAGTAGAAATAGTTCCTTCTATAACTGCACAACCTACTTCTTTAGGAGTTTCTTTTTTGCAATCCTTTACACGTAGAACATATTTTTGTTCTGAACGAAGCACTGTTCCATCTTCTAAAGTAGTTGTAGCTTCAATTACTATCTCATATTCACCAACACTTATGTTAGACCATTCTACTAATCCGATAGCTGAAATTGTCATTCCATCGGGACTTTGTAACAAAGCGTACGTTACTGTTCCTTTTGCTTCTTTAGAAATAATAGCTCTTGATTCATAACGATAGGTAGAATTTTCACCGTTATCGTTTAGTAAACAGATTTCTTTTCTTGGAGTGGAAACAAAACGTAGTCCTGCTTTTTCATCATTATTTTCGTCACAATTTGTAACTTTCACTTCAATTACTAATTCTTTACGAATTATTACATCGTTTCCAACTAATGCTTCAATCAAAATTACAATTCTATCTACTCCTAATTCCTTAGGGTTGTATTGAACTAATCCAGTTTCGGAATTGATGCTTATACCATCAGGTCCACTCATAACTGTATATCGAATTTGAACGTTTTCACGAGCACCTTTGTATTTCGCACCAATCAAATACTCATATTCTTTATCAATACAAGCTTTTCTTTTTGGCTCATTAAAGGTAAGTTCATCTTTTGGAGCTTCATCGCAATTTTTGATTTTAATAGAAACTTGTTTCACAGTAGTAGCTTCTGGTTTTCCTTCAACAGATACACGAACTCCAAAAGAAACTGTAGTACTGTTTGTTGTTGCCGATATGTTCCATTCTAACAAACCACTTTGAGAAATTGTCATACCTTCAGGAGCATTAAGCAATTCGTATCTAAATTGTGAAGCATCTGTGTTTTTCAAAGTAGACTTAAATTCTATACGAAGTTCTTTTCCTCTACAAACACTTTCAGGAATTTTTCCTTCAAGATTAATTTTAGAAGATTCCTCGTTGTTTGACTTAACAACAGTAACTTTACTTCTAAGGCTTTCAACACCTGCTTGATCTACTGACTTCACAAAAAAAGTATACGTACCCGGAGTAAGATTTTCTACAGTATAGTAGTATTTTTCTTTACTTTGACGAGTTACTTTTCCAATTTTAGAGAATAATGCCAAATCCTCAGTTTGCCCAGTAGCTTGATAAATACTATACTCTACTGCATCTGTGTCCATATCATCAATAATAAACCACAATTCCACTTTAAGTGGGTTTTGTGTTTTAATGGTATGTCCTATATTCACTGGAGGAGTTAAAGCGAATACGCTACTTGCTCCTAATATTGCAATTACTGCTATGAGTAATGCTTTTTGAATGTTTTGTACAATCGGTTTCATTGTTGTACCTTTCTAAATCTATAATAAAAATAAAGTGATTGCTTGTTTAAAGGAATAACACAACATTTTTAAAAACGATACAAACACATTCAAAGAATATATTGAATCTTGTTTAATGTTAAAAGAATCAAGATAAGCTTTTTCGTTTTTTACGTAAACTAAAGTAAAGGCTTGTTTTTAAAATTCGTAGCTTTCTTTTTATTCTTCTAAATAAGAATAACAGTATTTTTGCAAACGAAAACTTTACTAAGGTAGAATTACCTTTTAATATAGATTGGATTTTTATTTGTGTATCCGGTGTGATTTCTGGAGAGAACTCTGCTCCTGTGGTTCCTGTTGAAGAAATCTCTTCTAATCGAGATTCTATTTTTTTGGAAAGTTCTTCTAATTGGGGGGTATCGACTGGGTTGTAATGTAGCAATAAACGTAGATGTTCAAAAAGTAATGCTGCATTTTGAATATCTCGAATTGAAGGGTCGTGTTCTAACAAATCTAAATATTCTCTCGATATTTCTTTTAGTTCCTCAATTCTTTCTGTTGGTAAACAAAATATTTCATTTGGGTCTAAATCATCAATTTGAATAAATACTTCCGTAATTTTTTCTATTTCTTTTCCATACATTTCTTCAGTATGTAGAGCAAGTTTTTCTCCAACTGCTCTTCCTTGTCGAGAAAGCAACTGAATTTGTGCTTGTAACTTCGAACGCAACATCGAACTTGATGCATTATTCAATTGATGTTCTAAGTCTTGAATAGAATTATGTATTGAACGAAGCTTCAATGCTTCTTCGGTACTTGAAGTATACATCAATGATGATAGATCGGTTTCATTATTCGGATGATTAACATCACCAATTTTAACACAATGTATTGTGATACTATCTCCTAAAAGCTCTCCTATTTTTGCAGTATCAATATGTGCAGCACCGTCGGTAATTACCAAGATTTCTGCTTCTCCAATATTGCTTTGACTATTGATATCGTCAATGGCAGTAAGAATAGCTTTTTCTAAAGCAGTTCCTCTACCGATTGCATCAATTCTCATTATATGCGTAACTAGTTGTTCATACGTTGGCAAATCTATAGCCGTTTGCAGTGTTCCAATTTCTTTATCAAACGTCCGAAAGAATACTGTTCCTAATTCTTTTTTATTTTCATTGAGATAGACATAACAAATTGCTTTTGCTAAATGAATTCGCCAATGTGCTCTCATTGATGCAGAAGTATCGAAAAGAATGTATACTTTTTGTTTACGTTGATCCGGTGCAAAAGAATCTGATTCCTTTTGATACTTAAAATTTTTTGGAATCTTAGGTTTAGGCAACCAAAGTGAACGTTCTGCAAGTTTTTGGTAAAATACTTGTTCCGGTAATAAGAATTGATGTGGATAAATTCTTACAATATCTCTATAACTACTTATTAGATTCGACTCATATTCGTCGGACGTATGAATTTTCGGAATATGTTGATGTTCTGGCTTTGGGTCTTCTGTAGTAGGGCTTCCCCATATAATTGGAGCTAATCTTTTAGAAATTGTATGTTCTTTATCTAAAATTACCCTTGCAATTTCATATATTGTTGTAAAATTATCGGGTAATTTATGCTCTAAGGTATCGAATAAACCAAATTCTTCCATCATCGATAGTAGATCTATTCCTCTTGATTGTATTGACATTTTCTCTACCTTAATTCAATTTGTATATATTTTGGACACTTCTTTAAAGCTATTATTTCTTGTTTCGATTGAAGTTTTACACCTTAAATTTACAAAATTAGTTCTTAATCTCAATACAGAATTATCGAATAGTTGGGATTATTTTCAAGTTCATGTGTTATTGTTATATAACCTAAGGGAATGACAGATTTAGAATTACTTTCAGACAAAGAACTTTTTGATCTATTACACAGTCCTGACAAGGCAGTGCGTGAACGTGTGTTTACGATGATTTACTCTAAATTTGGACCGAGAATTCGGGAGTATTGCTTACGTTCTTTCTCGTTTGACAACTTAGGAGAAGATGCTTTTCAAGATACAATGGTTCGGTTTTATGAAACTATTGATGAGTATGAAGAGATAACAAATATTCCTGCATTTTTAATAAAAATAGCAAGGAACCTCATACTCAACATCAAAAGACGAGATAAATTTGTTGAGTATTCCAGTGAAAATATCGAAAACAATGCCTATTACGAAGAATCAGATTCAGAGTCATTAGATGACAATGAATTGTTTCTCCAGAAAAAAATTGCAATTGCTATGAAACAATTATCAAGTGATTTACGAGAACCACTTCAGTTAAAATTATACGCTGAACTTTCATACGAAGAAATTGCTGAAGAACTTGGTACTACTGTACCATCCATTAGAAATAGAATTATGAGAGCGAAAATGAAATTACAAATATTTTTAACTCCTTATATTTAAAAAAAGAATTATACAATGAACGAATCGTTAACACCACAAGAATTACTTTATATGTATCTCGATGGAGAATGTACTCCTGAACAGGTAGATGTACTCTTTGGTGCATTAGCAAAAGACCCTGCACTTCAAACAGAATTCGACGAAGCTTTCGCAGTACAAAAAGCTTTGGAAGAAGACACCTCAAAAACGGGTATTCCATTCCAAACAACTCAATCTATTTTTCAAAGAGCTGGAGTAAGTTTTATTCCTTCTTCGGAAATAGCAAGTTCTGTTACTATTGCTAGTACTGAAATTGTTAAAAATTCACTTTTACAAACTATAGTTTCCTTTATAAATTCTAACTATATTGCTATTAGTATTTCAACACTACTAACTTTGGTAACTGGTGTAGAATTACAGAAAGACAAAGGAGTTTCCGATAGTAATGCTATCAAAAAAGAGAAGTCTCATTCTAATAACAAGGAAACAAATAACGAAATAACTAAAAGTACTTTTGAAGATTCAAAACCTATTACAAATGAAAATTCTTTAAAGGTTGACACTGATTTACTCTTGAATAAAGAATATGGTATTAGTCAAAAGTTTAGAGAGAGTAAAACAATTCAAAAATTCACTTTCGTTCAACAAAACGACAGTAGAATTTCCGAAAAAGTACTAGATATTCGAATTGATTCTGTTACGCCTGAGATAACTATTCCTTCGGTTTATATTAGTCCTACTCTACGGAATGAATATAAAGAAAATGACAGAGCTGTAGAAGAAAGCATACTACATACGCCAATAAAAAAACAATCGAAGTTTTTGCAATTTTTTCCATTGGAACCGACAATGCTTAGTATTCAACTGAGGTCAATGACTGGTATTTCAAATTTTCCTAATAGGACAAATACAGAAAATCCTCTAAACAATATCGGTACAACAGTATTGATTGCATTGAATAAAAATCATTCTCTGGGATTAGAGATCAGCCAAGAATCATTTGCACACTTTGCTTTAGAAACTCAAAGAATTACTAATTTTACAACCTCACCGTTATTTATTCCTAAAGAAACAATTCTTTGGACTGGTGCAGCGTATCAATATACTCTTGACCCATTAATTGACGTTGGTTCTATTCAACCGTTTGTTCGGACAACTATTGGCGCTTCTGCAATTGGAGGTTTGTCGAAAGTTATTGTTGGAGTTCAAGCTCCAATAGTATCTGGTTTATTTTCTACTCTAGGAATTGAAGGTTCACTGTTTCTTTTGAACAATTCAAGTTCCATAAATACATCTCAAAAAATAAGTGTTTCGTATAGTTTGGGGTGGAGTTTCAGGTAATAGTTATGAAAACAATCAATTTGCTTTTTCCGTTTATATTATTGTTTTGTGTTTTAGGGTGCAAGGATGCTATTGTTACATTCGACAATGAATCTTGTACAGAAAGTATAACTCCAACAAATTTACCTCAACAACAAAATTTTTACACAAAAGATTGGATCTTGTATCAAACAGGTTCAAAATCTACTTTGCAAGAAGCTGATACATCTATAAAGGTTTCTATTCGTTTTAATGACAGTGGGGTTGGAACAGTAAAAATTGTTGATACTTCCATTAATACTCCAGACACAACAATTTACAACTTCACTTATCGATTCTGTAAAACGAGTTGCAATTGTTCATTACTTCGTTTTTATACGCAGTCTAATACAGTTGGGGTGCACAAAAGTATTGTCGATCAAGTATTCACAATGAAGATGTATTCGTCGGTAAGCATACCAATTAACAATGGTGCAAATGCTATAAACGCATTATTACTAATGGATGAAAAAGAATACACTATGACTTTCAGGTAAACTTACGATTTAAACAATCTATTGATTGTTATAAATAGTTTTTCAAATCGCTGAATAGTGTCAGTACAGAAAAATTCTTTTCCATAAATGGAATGCATAAACCAATAAGCAACATGGTAAGAACTAAACGGGTCGGTTTTATTAAAGTAATACTCTGCTTGGTGTGAAATAGATTCGTATTTGAAATCGAACTCTCTTAAAGCTAAGCGTTTATTTTCAGGATAAGCATCAATACAAAGTTGCATAAATTCGTCGGAAGTCATTAAATCTTCTATTCCTGCTGTAGCTAATTTATTGTCTATAAATTCATTGTAAAAACGAATATTCTTCTTTTTCGTTCCTTCACGAGCTAACAAAATATCCGCTTGTTCTTTTGTAGAACCTATTCCGGTAAACAAAGCAACAAATTCAATGGAATCAGCTGCATCAACTTCTTTGTTCATCAACAATGCTTCATACGTAAGAACTCTATCGATTGAACCAATAGGAGTAATAATAATTGAAGGATTTAGACCTTTTCTGTTATCGGCTTTTACTATTTCGGACATAGTTGTAAGCCATAAAACATCCGAAGGTGATGAAACAAACAACGTATTAGAAGTTGGACTTAAATTTTCTGAAATGTAATGACCTAATGCAGCACGAATTGGAGCAATAGTGATCTCATCTTTTTCTTCAAATGCAGTTGAAAACACTGAACCTTCATCAGTTTCTGTAACAGTTCTAATTGCTTTAAGGTTTTCGTGATCAATCATATACGGCGAATGTGTAGTATAAATTATCTGAAAATCCTTGCTCATTTCTTTAATATACTTTAGTACATCTAACTGTGCATGAGGATGTAAATGAAGAGCTGGCTCATCGAACAATAGAATATACCGATTTTTTTTATCGTTTTGAATTTTTGTAAACCAAATCACAAAAGAAAGAAACCACAAGAACCCTTTACTTCGTTTATTCAGTGGCAAACTTACTCGTTGACGTTGTGAACGTACACGAATATCTAAGACTTTATCGCTAACTACTTTCCCCATTTTCTGGTTCATAGCGTTTACTGTCTCAATTTTCAAATCAATATCTAAATGTTTGTTCGTAGTCCAATACTGAAATATTTTTTCACTCATTTCATTTGCAAACGCTTCCAAAAGAATTGCAAATTGTTCATATTCAGTAGTTGCAAGCAATTCGTTTATGTCTATATTCGCTAATTCGAACAACGCTTTTGCAGTTTTAACTTTTTCAATATACCCAAGCGGGGGATTCCGTAAATCGTTAATAGATATGCGTCCATCAAGAGTATAATTATTATCATAGTACCAAAATTTTGGAAGATATGTTAACAACCATTTTTTTGCAATGTACCCATCAAGTTTATTTGGAGTATCGAAGGCTTCTTTAAAAATATATTGAATATCAATTTTTAGTTTATTGAATTCTTTATCCAAACCTATATCGTCAATTTTTAAAACATCTTCTAAACTTATGGCTTCTTCAATTTCCGATACATTTGTTGGATTAATTTTATAACCAGCCATTCTAAAACGAAGATACGCTTTAAAGTCGCTCGTGAATTCGGTTATATACCCCTTTGCAGCTTTATATTTATACGAAACAGAAAAATTATTCTTCGGCAAAACTCCCCCACCTAATTCTTCTTCTATTTCTTTTAAAAGTGGTGCAGTAATAGTATAAATACACTCGACAGCATCGCTATCTCCCTCACTTTTTTGGAAGCGAACTAAGTCTCTTCGAGGATAATCGTTGTTAATATCGAATTTAAAATCTGAATCCCCACTGAAATAATTCGTTTTTGCTAAGACCTCCAAAAACGAAGTTTTCCCTGTTTCATTTAAACCTATAAGACACGTAGTTCCAATGTCAATAGGGATATGCTGCGGTGTATAAAAACTTTTGTATTTTTTGACAATTACTTCAGATAATACTATCATTCAGGTTGATTGGGATATTTTTGGGTTGTAGGAAACATAATATAGAAAGAGCATATTTTTTGCTCTGTAATACCTAATATACAACAGATTTTGAAATTGAAAAAATTCTTCTTTGATATCATTCAAATAAGACAACTATTTTAACGTATAAAAGCAGATATATTGGATAGTTATTTCTTTCTTTTTCTAAGAATTGATTTAGATGCATTTGAAACATTATTACTTCACTTTCATTTTTTGTTTTGTGCAAATTTTTATATGTGTTGGTAAAGTGTACTCTTTTTCTGATGATCTTCCTATAACAAAAGTATATTTCACTTTTAAACCTGCTTCTGCTGATTCTTTACTAAAATGGAATAATGATTTTCAATCTAGGTTTGAAAGCAATATCAATCCTCTTTCAAATAGAAAATTCGTATTAAAAAGTTTTTTAAGCATTCTACCGATTTCTGTAACAAATATTGCTGACACTTTTTACACTCAACAGCGTGAAAGTTTTTTTATTGAAGATTTAGAAGAACTTCGTGTTGTTCTCCTTGACAAAAAGCTATATTCTTCTGTTGAATACTCTATTTCAAAAACGACTGAGTTTGAGCAAGAAGCAGAAGTTATTTTGATTGATAGGTCTACAACGACATTAAAAGGAAGTTTTTACAATGGTGGTGGAATTACTGTTGCTCAGTTTGGAATATACGACCCTGATTTTTCCTTAACGAACCTTTCCCTACAAGCATTATACCGTTATAGAACCGAAAATTCAATAGGGTCAGATTTAGGGTATAGAATTTCTCAAGACAATCTATTCACACTTCCACTAACATTTACTGTCGACGGTTCTATAAACTCCATTAAAACTAAAAACTCTTTTACCCTTTCGAAACCACTTTATAACAAATACCAACGTTGGAGTGGTGGGCTGAAATATGAAAATGAGAGTGGATCTGATTTCTTTTTTAATGATAGAACTCCAATTCTAAGCCCTGTATCCTTGCAAAGAACAACAGTATGGGGAACTTGGAACTATCCTGAAAACGATCAATTTTTAGTGACAATTCTCTATAGCAATGAAAACATTAATCGTGGAAATAGCGTATATACACAAGCCTTCGACAATACTTCTAGATTACTTTTTGGTGTATCATCTCTCAAAAAAAACCTTCTTTCTACTTCAGTTGTTCATAAAAGTTTACAAACGGTTGTAACAGAAGGTGGGTGGGGAACTGCAATTTTAGGAAGAGTATTTGCTCCAAACAATAAATCTGTAAACTATATTGGTGGTCAGGCAGAACGAACAATTGTTAAAAAAGGGTTGTATATAAATGCAACAGTTTCTGCAGGGAGTGGATTCGACCCTCAAGCAATTGCTGCTTATACCTATCAAGATTTCTTTGGCTTATTGTATGGTGCACTTTCGGAAGATATTCTCATTGTTTCGAGAATTCACCAACAAAAAGTTTGGAATTGGCAATCACAATTTCGACAATTAATTTTAGACAATGAATCTGGTTTGCGCGGGTACCAAGCAAATAACTTGATTGGTGAGAATAGAGCTATCCTTAATCTTGAACTTCGATATATACCCTCATTTTCCTTTGGATTTGTAAAAGCAAATCCTACAGTTTTTTTTGATGGTGGAACAGTTTTTAATGCTGTTGTAGCCGATGCAAAATTTCATCATTCTATAGGTGTAGGTCTTCGATTTTTCTCAACTACTGAGTCTTCAGAAAAATCACTTTTTAGAATAGATGGTATTTACAATACTCTCACAAATTCATTTGGTTTGCAATTTTCTGTGGACGATTTATTCCGTTTCCCTACTGCCTCTGTTCGTTTGCCAACAGTTTACGGCTTAGATATAGATTTAGAATAATATGGAACTATTACCCGTTACTCTTGCAGACTGCTTTACATCTTTAAATCCTGAAGAAGATCCTCGTTTTTGTGATATTGTTGTTTCTACAAATTCTACAAATATTCAACACAAATTTGTTATTCTTGGGTGTCCACAAGATATTGGCGTTCAAAGAAATAGCGGAAGAATAGGGGCAGCACAAGCACCTTTTGAAATTCGGAAGCAATTCTATAAGTTAACACCACAGCTTAAAAGTTATAGTTCAGTAAAACTTACAAATTCAATTGTAGATATTGGAAATATTAACGTTGAGTCTGGAAATTTAGAGCTGATTCACGATACTACGACTGCTACTATTAGAAATACTATTTCAAATGGAAATATCCCAATACTTCTTGGAGGTGGTCACGATTGTGCTTTTGCAAGTGGAAGAGCCATATTGGAAGAAGCGAAAAAGCAGAACAAAACTGTTTCTATACTTAATATTGACGCTCATTTAGACGTACGACATCTTATTAATGGAAAAGCTCATTCAGGCAGTCCATTCCGACAATTATTGGAATTGTATCCTAATCATATATCCCATTTTATAGAATTTGGAATTCAGGATTTTGCATTTGCTCAAAAGCATATAGACTACTTAGAAAACTCCTCAGTTCCAACTACGGTTCAGTATTATGAGACAATTCAACAAATTGGGTTAAAAAACTCTTTAGAACAATTGATAGAAACAATAACGAACGCTCAATCTGATTGGATTCACCTTTCATTAGATATTGACGCAGTGCAAAGTTCGTATGCACCTGGTGTAAGTGCACCAGCAGTTGTTGGCTTTACTCCTCAAGAATTACGAATAATAATCAAACAAATATGTCTAACAAAAAAAGTTCGATTAGTAGATATCGTAGAAGTAAACCCTACATTTGATATCGATAATCGAACTTCAAAACTTGCAGCAAATGCTATTGCTACCGTTATAACTGAAAAGACTACTGCATTTGAATAGGAGGCGGTGCTTGCATTACAGTTCCACACGATTTACAAGTTTTATTTTCTTCAGAACTATAAAATTTACTGAAAATTATAGGCATTTGAGTAACGATATTCGTTAACGGCACATATTCTTCATAGAGTTTTTCGTTGCAGTTTTCACAGAACCATAAGAAACCATCTAATTCTCCATCCTTACGTTTGCGTTCCATCACCAACCCAACAGTATTTGCTTTTCGTTGTGGTGAGTGAGGAACCCTAGGAGGTAAAAGGAATATATCGCCTTCGTTAATCTCAACAGTTCTCATTTTTCCATTATCGACAATTTTTACTTCAATTTTGCCTTCTAATTGATAAAAGAACTCTTCTCCTTCGTTAAAATGATAATCTTTCCGAGAATTAGGTCCGCCCACAACCATAACAATAAATTCAGTGTCTTCGTAAACAGTTGCATTCCCTACAGGAGGTTTTAGCAAATGTCTATTATCATCAATCCACTTTTTAAAATTAATAGGATTTAGAATAGCCATACTACCTTTCGATGATTAATATATGTATACATTTTGTTAAATTGCATTTTTCTGTTGAAATTTCCAAATTCTTCGGCACTGTATACGTTAAAAAAGCATGACTCCTTTACGTTTGTTTTTTATACTCATCTTTCTAACCCTTGTAGCTTTAGCAGGTACATATAAATATGTGCAAGATGTTACTCGTGAGAGCCTACCAACTTTAGAACAACTTGAAAATCCGAAACAAGAACTTGCTACAAGTATTCTTAGTAGCGACGGGGAGCTATTGGATCACTTTTTTATAAAAAGAAGAACATATATTTCCTACGATAGCATACCCAAAGATTTTGTGAATGCATTAGTTGCAACCGAAGATCGCAAATTCTTTCAACACTGGGGTGTTCACCTAATGAGGATAGTAAAAGCATTTGTAAAAAACGCAATTAGTTTACGATTAAAAGAAGGTGCATCTACCGTTACTCAACAACTTGCCCGAAACCTTTATTTTAATCGAGAAGTTTCATTAGGGAGAAAAATTAAAGAAGCAATTACTGCTGTTTTGATTGAACAAACCTATACGAAAGAAGAAATTATTGAAATGTATGCAAATACTGTTTACTTTGGCAGAGGTGCGTACGGTATACAGATTGCTGCACAAATTTACTTTAATAAATCTGCTATGGATTTACGCACTTCTGAATGTGCATATTTAGTAGGTTTATTGAAAGGTCCTGAAATTTATAATGCTATCAATCACTATGAGGCTGCAATCGACAGAAGGAATATTGTTCTTTCTTTAATGCTGGAAAATGATATTATATCTGCTTCTGAATATGAAATTGCGTCCGAAGAACCAATTGTTTTAGGTTCTTCTAAAAATTTGAAAATCAAACGTTTCGATCAAGCTCCTCATTTTGTAGAAATGATTCGTTTGTCGCTAAGTAAGGACGATCGATTAGGAGAATACGATCTTTACCGTGATGGTTTAACAATAACAAGCACCTTAAATTCTATTGTCCAAACGCACGCTCAAAGTGCTGTTCGAACATTTAGAAAGTTTTCAAAAACAATTCGATGCTTCTTGGTCATGGTCAAGAAATAAAAAATTACTTGCAATATTTGTAGACAAAGCTATTAAAGGCAGAGAAGAATACATTGTTGCTCCAAAAGACAACAAAGATAAAGTGTACAGATTTTTTCAAACACACGAACCATTTATTGATTCAGTAAAAAGAGCAGCAACAACAGTCCAAGTTGGGTTTGTTGCACTCGATGCAAAGACAGGTGGAATTATTGCAATGGTAGGGGCGTCTCCACAGACGAAAGTTTATGGTACAGATATACGTTATTCCCTGAATCACGTAACGCAAATTCAACGTCAACCGGGGTCATCGTTTAAACCATTTGTTTATGCATCTGCTCTAGAAAATGGAATGTCTCCTTCCTCTCTAATTGGTGTTGGACCTTACACGTGGACATCGCCTTCGGGGGTGTCGTGGAGTCCGAAAGGAACATTAGGAGATGGTGGCATGGTTCCTCTTTCAACAGCACTCAAATACTCAGTCAATACTGCAGCTGCTCGTTTGATTATTGAAAAAACAAGTCCTTCACAAGTTATAGCATTAGTGAAGAAAATGGGAATTACTTCCAAATTAGATAATTACCCACCAATTGCTTTAGGTTCTGAAGAAGTTATACCTTTGGAATTAGCAGGGGCATATTCTACTTTCTTAAATAACGGATATTTTTTTAAACCTGAGTTCATTGAACGTGTCGATAATCGTTATGGCAAATCGATTGTTTACCATAAATTACCCGTTTCTGTAAAAGAAGTTGTGAGCCGAAAAATTGCTCAGGATATGACAATTATGATGACAGGCGTAGTTAATAGTGGAACTGCTACAAGTGTTCGACGTTGGTATAAATACGATGCTGCTGGAAAAACTGGAACTACAAATTCGTATGCCGATGCATGGTTTGCTGGGTATACTCCACAAATTGTTGCAGTAGTTTGGGTTGGCTTCGACGACCCAAGAGTGAAGTTTACAGGCTGGTATGCACAAGGTGGTAAGGCTGCAGCACCAATTTGGGGTAGATTTATGGGCAAGGTATATAGTGATCCTCGTTTACCGTATAAACAAACCAAATTTACAGTCGATAGAAGCAAAATAGATACTTCAAAATCTCTACGTGAATTTAATGAAAATGAGGATATCCCATTTGATACCAAATCTGAAGAGGCAACCAAAACCAATGATGAGATGTTACCTCCTGAACCTCCCAAAGAAAAGAATCAGGATACTCCTAAAGAAGTAGCTCCAGCAAAAGATCCAATAGATAAACCAAGAAATTCTGAAGTGAAACCATCGTCAACAGCATTTCCACCGAAGCGAAAATTTCCACCATTAAATTAATTTGCAAAAATAGCAATGAACTCTTTTCAATTTACAGATTCTTCCTCTATTCCAGTGGGAACATTTTACTGCATTGGTAGAAACTATGCTGCTCATGCTAAAGAAATGAATGCTGTTGTTGAAGAACAACCTCTCATTTTTTTAAAACCTCCTACTGCTTTTTGTGAATCAAATTCAATTGTTACTATGCCGTCGGTATCTAAGGATATGCATTTTGAAGGAGAAATTGTAGTTATAATAGCAAAAGATGCCTTTCAAATTTCTCCTGAAGAAGTTGGTGATTATATTGCAGGTATTGGAGTTGGTTTCGATTTAACCCTTCGAGATATTCAATCAATTGCAAAAACAAAAGGTCATCCTTGGGCAGTAGCGAAGGGGTTTCGCCATTCCGCACCTATTTCAAGTATTATACCCTATTCACCTTCAGTAAACTTAGACAATCTCTCTTTTTCTGTGCAACTGAATGGAGATAATCGCCAAAATGGAAATACTTCCCAAATGGAAAGAAGCATAAAAGAACTAATCGTGTATGTATCTTCTATCTTTGAATTACAACGTGGTGATTGTATCTTTACAGGAACTCCAGAAGGGGTTGGATCTGTTTCAAAAGGGAATACACTTTCTATTAGTTTTAAAGAATTTGATATTCAACTTCAAATTACAATAGATAAAAATTGAACACGTTACAAGAAAAAATTTTCATTATAACTCTCTAACTACAAATTATGGATAAACCAACAAGTATTGATCCGCACGACTACGAAGTTCTTATTAGAAGATATGATAATGGAGCGAACTATGCTTCGTATTGCCCACAGTTGGCACACATGATTAAAGGCACTGAACACGAAGAAGTAGAAAACTTAATGAAAGAGTATGTTCTTTCGTATATCGCTTCCTTACCAACAGAACAACCTGAACAAAAAGCATAATTACGTGTATATATTTACTCGTACAAAGGAACATTTGTTTGTAGTACTTGGTATTCTGCTTTCATTTATACCATTAGTCTATTCATTTGCATTACCAATACTAACTTTGTATACTGGCTTGCTCTTGTTAGTCTTTTCAAATGCCTTTACTGCTTCTTATTTTAGGATTAGACAAAAACTAGGTTCGGTTTTGTTAGGCTCGTTATTTGTAATTACTGCATTTTTAGAAATATTTCTACCCAGTAATTTTTTATTCCTTTCTGTTGTTCTCTATTTTTTATCCATTGAAATTACAATCCGAACTATTTGCTTTGAGTTTATGGTCCGAAAAGGATTTCGAAAAACCATTCCACTTATTTTTGTAAATGTTCTATATGGTTGTTGTAGCTTACTGTACTTTGTTCAGTTTTTTGAACTAACTATTTTACCGATACTTTTACTTAGTTTTTCAATGACTTTTTCATCTGTGATTCTTGTCAAAAATAGTAGCCTTTTATGGCAGTTGCTGTTGGCTTTTATTACAACCATTTGTATGTTTAGTTATGAGTTTCATAAATTACTTACAATCATACTGTTGATGCTTATTGTTTGACCCTTTAATTGAAACTCTATGTCCGATACTATACTTCAAAGGTTACTTTCTCGATGGTGGATTCGTATAATTGCTTTTATTTTTTTAACAGCAATCACAACCTTTGTACTTTTAATGTCTGGTCTTTCTGTGGAAGAAAACGTTTTAGTTTATGGCGTTCTACTTTCTATATCATTCTTAATTGAATCGATGCGTCAAGGAGGATCACCGTCGACTTTAGGTTTCCATTGGAGTCGGTTTACCTTACAAGAATTTCTCTTCGGTGTTGCGATTTCATTAGGTTCTTTATGTTTACTTGCTGTAATTGGTATTTTGGCAGGTGCAACCATAGGGAAAACTTTGTACAACGATGGATTTGTTAGCTTCATAGTTGTCTCATCAATTATAGTACTTTTTGCAATTGGTGAAGAATTTATTTTTCGTGGAATCATTTTTCAATCACTTATTGAACGTTTTAACCCAACTGTTGTAACTATAATCAGCTCTGTTTTATTTGCAAGTGCTCATTTGTTAAATCCAAATATTTCCATTATTGGTTTTATAAATATTTTTTTAGCGAACCTTTTACTTTGTACCTTATACTTAAGAACAACTTCACTTATTGCACCCATAACCTATCATGCAGTTTGGAATTGGGGGCAACACGTTTTACTTGGTTCTCCAATAAGTGGTTTACACTTTGGAATTTCCATTTATAAAGTCGATTTTTCTGCTACTCCAAGTTCTATTCAATGGTTGTTTGCTGATTCTTTTGGCGTTGAACAAGGAATTCTTACAACTATATTTTTAATTGTGTCCATTCTTCTTTCCAACTATTATTTGAAACAATCTCCGTATATTGCAGCGAAATTATTCCATCGTCAAATCGAGGAATCTAAACTACAATCTGTTTCAATCAATGGGTAAACAACCTCTTTCGAGATATTTACTGTTAGTGTTCGTTGGTTGCTGGCTTGGTGGTGTATTTGATGGAATGGATTCTACCCTTATGACTGTTGTGATGCCGGTTGCAATCAAAGACCTTATCGGTAGTTCCGATAAATCTGCAATTTCACAAGTCGGAGCAATTGTAACAGCAGTTTTTTTATTTGGCTGGACCATTGGTGGGATGTTCTTTGGTTTGCTTGGCGATAAAATAGGCAGAGTAAAATCGATGATTATTTCAATTATACTCTATGCAGTTTTTACAGGTTTAGCAGGTTTTTCACAAGATTCATATCAATTGGCAGCTTGTCGGTTTTTAACAGGTTTGGGAATTGGTGGTGAATTAGTTAGCATAACCACATACTTAGCAGAAGTTTGGCCTGAACGAAGTAGAGCTGTAGCAATTGGGATTTTACTTACTTCCTATCAAGCAGGTGTTTTTGTTGCAGGGCTTGTTACTTATGTTGTAGCCGATTGGCGGTCGGTATTTTTTATTGGTGCAGCACCTGCAGTTCTAGCGTTGTTTTTACGTATATCGTTAAAGGAATCAGATTCTTGGCTTCATTCAAAAAAACAATTAGGGACTTCATCGACTGAATACACTTTAGTAAAAGAATTGTTTTCTAAACAATACCGATACGATGCAATTCGTGGTGCTTTAATTTTTTGTGGTTTGTTAATAGGGTATTGGGCATCACTGTCTTGGATTCCGACTTGGATACAATCCTTATTTCCTACTTCTTACCCAGCTACAACAGAACGAAGTGTTGCTACAATGGTTCAAGGAATATTTGCTGTTTTTGGTTGTGCTTCAGCAGGGTATATTGCACAAAGAATTGGCAGAAGAAAATCGATATTGTTTGGGTTTTTAGGTTGTTTCCTGGCTTCTGTCCTGTTGTTTATGACCAATGAAACATTTACACCAATTGTATTTGTTGAATGTGGAATACTCGGTTATTTTATTGGTTTAGGTCAAGCTACTGTCTATATTTATTTACCCGAACTTTTCCCAACAAGAATTCGTGCCACTGGAACAGGGTTCGGCTTAAATGCAGGTAAAGTTAATACTATAATTGCAGTATTTATGTTGCCTTATACAGTAACATTCTTTGGGAATTATCAAACAGCAGCAACTATATTTTCTATCTCCTATTTGCTCAGTGCAGCAGTATCGTTTTTTGCAACCGAAACTAATGGCAAACCACTTCCTACGTAAAAATTACTTGTATAAATTTCCCTATTTGACATTTCCAGCCGTTCGTTCACCAATTTCAACAATAAATAATACAGAAAAAACGTTTTTGAATAAGACATTAAATTTTTTAACCACCCTATTTTGCAGAGAACACAATGGAAGGTAACTTTTCAACCAGAGTGCACGAAGTAATTCGTCTGAGTCGCGAAGAAGCTATGCGTCTTGGTCACGACTACATCGGCACCGAACACCTCCTTTTAGGTATCATTTCTGAGGGTGAAGGCAGTGCCATTAAGATATTAACAAACCTTGGGACCGACATAACAAAACTTCGTAAATCTATCGAAGAAAGTGTTGGCGTTTCAAGTGGGTCCTTAACTATTGGTAACATTCCTTTGACTAAACAAGCCGAAAAAGTCCTTAAAATCACCTATTTGGAAGCTAAACTTTATAAATCGAAAGTCATTGGTACTGAACATCTTCTTTTATCACTTTTACGTGATGAAGATAATGTTGCTGCCCAAATTCTTTCACAATTTTCTGTTAATTACGAAAACATTCGTCGAGAATTAGAAAACATTTCAAGTGGTCGACCTACATCTCCACCTAAAAAAGATGCAACAGGAAAACCTCCATCAGGAACTTCTGCGAAATCTGTTCCTGATAGAATGAAAACTCCTGTCTTAGATAATTTTGGACGTGATCTTACAAAACTTGCTGTAGAAGGAAAGTTAGACCCCGTTGTAGGTAGAGAAAAAGAAATTGAACGTGTTGCTCAAATTCTTTCACGTAGAAAGAAAAACAATCCTGTTCTCATTGGAGAACCGGGTGTGGGTAAAACAGCAATAGTCGAAGGTCTTGCCTTAAAAATTATCGAAAAGAAAGTATCGCGAGTTTTATTCGATAAAAGAATTATAACTCTCGATTTGGCTTCAATTGTTGCTGGCACAAAATACCGTGGTCAATTCGAAGAACGAATGAAAGCAATAATGAACGAATTGGAAAAAGCTCACGATGTGATTATTTTTATTGATGAACTTCATACTATTGTTGGCGCAGGTGGTGCATCTGGTTCTTTAGATGCCTCTAATATGTTTAAACCAGCTTTGTCGCGTGGTGAAATTCAATGTATTGGTGCTACAACAGTTGATGAATACCGTCAGTATATTGAAAAAGATGGGGCTTTAGAACGTCGTTTCCAAAAAATTATCGTTGAACCACCTTCTTCTGAAGATACGTATCAAATTCTCATTAACGTTAAAGACCGCTATGAAGCTCACCATAATGTAAGTTATAGTGCAGCAGCAGTAAAAGCTTGTGTCGATTTGGCGGAACGCTATATTACCGATAGATTTTTCCCTGACAAAGCACTTGATGTTTTAGATGAAGCAGGAGCAAGAGTCCACTTGGCAAATATAGTAGTACCTAAAATTATCGTTGAATTAGAAGAAAAAATTGAAGCGACGAAAATTCAGAAAAATTTGGTTGTTAAACAACAAAATTTCGAAGAAGCTGCTCGACTTCGTGATTTAGAGAAAAAACTTCAACTTGAATTAGAACAATCCAAAGAAACTTGGGAATTAGAATCTCAAAGCACTATTTCTCCAGTAACTGAAGACGATGTTTCCGATATAGTTGCTATGATGACTGGTATCCCAGTAAATAAAATTGCTGAAAGTGAAACAGTAAAATTACTTAATATGGCTGAAGAGTTGAAAAAACAAATCATTGGTCAAGACGAAGCAATTATTCAGTTAACTCGAGCAATTCGTCGTGCCAGAGCTGGGATTAAAGATCCGGGCCGTCCAATAGGTTCATTTATGTTCTTAGGACAAACAGGAGTTGGCAAAACAGAACTTGCAAAAGCACTTGCTCGATATATGTTCAATTCCGAAGATGCTCTTATCCGTGTTGATATGAGTGAGTATATGGAAAAATTTTCTGTTTCTCGTTTGGTTGGGGCTCCTCCGGGTTATGTTGGTTATGAAGAAGGTGGGCAAATTACCGAAAAAGTTCGCCGTAAACCTTACAGCATTATTCTTCTTGATGAAATTGAAAAAGCTCATCCTGATGTCTTTAATATTTTACTTCAGGTTTTTGACGATGGTGTATTGACAGATGGACTTGGACGAAAAGTTGATTTCAAAAATACTATCATTATTATGACTTCCAATGTTGGAGTTCGTGATATTAAAGCTGGTGGTAAAATTGGATTTAGTTCCGATGTTGTTGATGACCAATATGAACACATGAAAAACACTGTTGAAGAATCGATGAAACGGTTATTCAACCCAGAATTTCTTAATCGTATTGACGACTATATTGTTTTCCGACCACTTTCAAAAGAACACATTTCGGAAATAATCGACATTCAAATGCAACGGTTATTACACCGTTTGAAACAAAAAGGAACCATTGTAGAATTAACCGACACGGCTAAAGAATTTCTTGCTGAAAAAGGGTTTGACGAAAAATATGGTGCCAGACCACTCAGAAGAGCATTACAAAAATACGTTGAAGATATTCTTGCAGAAAAAGTGCTTCGTGGCGATGTTCCAGATTTTTCAAAAGTAACCTTACGTGTGAACGAGGCTAAGAACGATTTAGAAGTTGAATCTATAGAAGCTTTAGAAGTTCCTATTCCTTCAACAGAAATCAACGAAACAACAAAAGAATAACAACCTACTTCCTTTCAATAGAAAAGCCCTCATTTGCAGGGCTTTTTTTGTTTAAGGCGAAGACTGTTTGAGAATTTGATCCATATTAAGCAGCGGGATAGTACCGCCTGTAACCAAGGGAAGACGTCCGTCCCATTTTTTAATCGATTGATATTGAATGAGTGTTTGAGTAATTGAATTTGCTACTGATTTATTCGCTGTGGCTTCAGCTTCTGCTCGGATTCGCACAGATTCTGCTTCACCTTTTGCAGTTGCAATTTTTTTCGATGCTTCCGCTTCGGCTTCTTTAACTTCATTTTCACGTTGTTGAGCACGTTGGGAAGCTTCGATTTTTAAATTTATTGCTGATACTACCACAGATGGTAATCGAAATTCGCCAACAGAATAAACTCTTTCAACGACTATACCAAATGGACGGACTTGCTTTGCAACATTTTCGGTTGCCTTGTCTACCAAAAGTTGGCGTCCTTTTCCATAAACACTTTCTATTGTCATTTGAGAAGCAAGATTGTTTAAAACATCAATAACCATATTTCGTAAAGAAATACTGGTAATTTCATCAATGCCTCTTCTATATTTTTGGAAAAGTATTGGGATTGAGTCTGCAACAAGATAGTAACTTATACCAATATCAGCACGAGCAGTTAAACCTTCTACTGTTTGGAATGTTATTTCATCTTTTCCTTCCCAAACGACGTTCTGTTGAAACGTTGGAAATTTATAAATTTCTTGTGTCATTGGCCAAAAAAAATAT
>JBDNFX010000038.1:0-6811 GCA_041689575.1 Kapaibacterium sp. (SeqCode) | reverse complement strand
ATCAATTGTGAATTCATAGGTCTGTTCTGTAGCACCAGCAATAGCAATACCATTTCTAAACCATTGGTAACCTGAACCTGTGGACGCAGTTAATACTTTACCTTGAACTGTAATAGTGGGTTTGTTTAAAGAAGGTGTAACAATTACAGCTACTTCAATTACATCTGAACAACCTGAAGAAAAGATAGTTTCAGTCAATTTTATGGAATGATTCCCAATTTCATTCCAATAAACAATCACAGAATCTGAACTAACTTTCATAATAGTTCCACCAATTGCTTCCCATTTATAGGATCTGCCAGCAATTCTATTTGTTTTATAGGTATGTTGAGAATACTGACAAGCTGTAGTGGTAGAATTAAGTACCATAGGAGTAGGTTTTTGGATAACAGTTATATAATTCTTTTTGGTAAGTGTGTCTGAACCAAAAGAATTTGTAGTAATTAAAGTTACATCGTAGGTCCCAGATGCAGGATAAGAAACTGTTGCAGATTGCGTAGTAACAATTGTGTTCGAAGATCCGGGTAGTAACCATTTCCATAGAGTAGGAGTATTCCCCGCTTGTTCAGAAAGGGTAATAGAATTACCTGCACAAACATTCGTAGAAGAACTACTAAATTGTGAAACAGGTTTTCCAGAAACTTCTAATGGTGACCGCCAGATACCTCGACCAAATGTTCCAGCAACTAAATATTTCGGTGTAGAGTTTTGAATAATTTCTAAATCGTTAATGACAACATTTGGCAATCCATTATTATACGGAAGCCAAGATGACGAGTTTTTAGTTCTAAAAAAGACACCCAAATCAGTACCAACAAACATTATTCCGATATCACTATTTTCTTCAAGCACAATAGTATTACACGGAACATTCGGTAAACCTGTCGAAAAATTAGTCCAAGTACTTCCAGCATTTTCAGTTTTATAAACTTTTACATTTTCTGCATAACCAGAAAAAGTAGCATAGGCAATTGTAGGGTCATTAAAATCGGCCTTAATAGATGTAATCGATAAATTAGGTAGTCCATTTGTTCTATTTAACCAAGTAGAACCACCATTTAAAGTCATCAAAAGTTTTCGAGTTGATGCTGCATAAATTACATCGTTATCAGATTTAGAAACAGAAATGAACTCAACAAATTCATTTGAAAATGAAGTACCCGATAAATTTGTCCAATCATTACCCCTATTTGTGGATTTATAGACTTGTCTATTTCCAATATAGATTGTAGCTGGATTAACGGGATCAATTTCTAAAGGTGCTACCCAAGCACCAGTAGGCAAACCACCAGTAACTTCAAAGAAGGTATTTCCACCATTGTCTGAACGGAAAAATTTAGCATAATAAACTGAAGCATACATTACGTTTTGATTTACTGGATCAATAGCACAATCCATTCCATCTCCACCATAATTATGTGTCCAGACGCCATTTCTATAAATATGAGTTCCGTTATCTTGAGTACCACCTATAATCAAATTTGGATTTTGTTCGGTAACTCCAATTCTGTAAAATTGGGTTACACCTAAGCCAGAACTAACGTCAGTCCAAGAAACACCAAGATTGGTTGAAAATGATATTCCGCCATCATTATTATCATAGAGGATATTAGAATTTGGAACAAATTCTAAATTGTGATGGTCAGCGTGAACAAAATTAGCTCCACCGGCACCAGTCCAATGAGCATTTATACTCCACGATACACCTAAATCATTCGATTTCCATAAATTTACTCCCCCGACAAAAACAGCGAGCGGATATTCATTTGCAATTGCAAGTGACAAGTTATATTGAGATTGACCAGAACCATTTGCACCTGTTACAGACCCAGTTAATATATTAGGAGTAGAAGACTGTAATTCCCAAGTTATCCCAGCATCGTAAGAAACATAGAACCCTAAAAAAGAGCGATCATTGGCTCTAGCAATAACAGCTATAACTAAATCGGGCTCAGCATTGGAAACTGCTAATTCTATACGTAAAGAATTAGATTGAGGTAGTCCGGTAGAAATTCTTTGAAAATTCTTTCCATTATCATTACTGACATGAATTGCAGCTCTTCCATTCCAAGAAAATTCACCTAAATAAACTGTATTTGGGTCGGTTGGTTTAAACTCAGCATCTATATACCAACCACTTTTAGAAAGAAACCAATCTTGACCAGAATTTTCAGTTCTATACACTCCATTTGATGTAGCAGCAATTAATATATTTGGATTGATTGGATCAATGAGTAATCGGTTAATACGTAACCCATTTTCAACATCTGCAGTTAATCCAGTTGTTTGCCAAGTTAATCCTTTATCTATTGATTTCATTACTCCTAAAGAATTAGTATGCCCACCGAATCCATCTCCAGTTGCGATATACATAATAGAAGGGTTTGTTGGGTGAATTGCAATATCGGTTACTCCTAAAGTTGGTAATAAATCAGTATTTGAAGACCAATTTTTACCAGCATCTTTTGAAGTCCATAAACCACCTGCAGCAGAACCAGCCCAAAGTATGTTTTTATTAGTAGGGTCTACTTCAATACAATTAATTCTCCCAGCACCTGAACTATTGTATTCTAATTTATTTGTAGGTACGACTCTTGGTCCTAATTCTTCCCAAGCTGATCCCAATTGTTGTTCTCTACCTTTGTATAATAAATTATATGCTTGTTGTTCTTTGTACAAAACATTTGCAGCAGGAAACTTCCCAGTTGGGTAAACTCTTGGACTCCAAAAATGTTCCCATCGTTTAAATGGCTTATATCCTTCACCTTTACCCGGTTTTTTGCCTTCCCAATAAGTATCAAAGTCTTTGACAATTGAATAAAAATTGACCGAATCTGTTTGGTTTAACGATGGTAAAAATGCTTGTGAAAACAGCAGTGAAGTCGAAACAACCGTTGTGAAAAGGAATGTTAGTACGATTCTCATAGGAAATTATCTTACAATTGTGTGTGATACTAAATTTGAACAAAAATAGGAAAAAATTAATTCTAAATTGCTTTTTTGAAAAGTAAGTGGATATATTTACGAAAATTTAAGATGTGCGTTACTGTTGAATATCGAACCACTCTTTTATAATACCTCCTCCTACAACAATATCTTTATCATATAGAACTACTGATTGACCAGGAGTTATTGCAGATCGTGGGTTTTCAAAATGAATTACTAATTCACCCTTAGAATCTATAAAACACTGACCATAATCGCCTTGATCTTTATAACGAATTTTAACTGTAAAGGTAGTTGGAGCAGTAATATTTTCGTATGCTATTAGATTTACTTCTTCTGCTTTCAAAGCTGAATGATAAAGTTTTTCTTCTGTTCCAACCACTATAGAATTTGAATCTTTTAGTACCTCTAACACATAAAGTGGTTCAGGATGAGCAATGCCAAGACCTTTACGTTGACCTATTGTGTAAAATGGATACCCAGAATGTTTTCCAATTGATTTTCCGTCAAGAAGTATATCACCATCTTCAACTTCTTGTTCTAATTCCGGTTTAATGTCTTTGAGAAATCGTTTGTAATCGTTGTCAGGAATAAAACAAATCTCGTAAGATTCGCCTTTTTTCTCAATACCTAAACTCATTCTTTCTCCTGCCTCACGAGATTCAGGTTTTGTATAATGAGAAAGAGGGAAAATCGTTCTCGAAAGTGATTCTTGAGTTAAACCCCAAAGTGCATAAGACTGATCTTTGTTTTGATCTTTACCTCTTGAAAGAATGTAACGAGAGCGTTCTTCATTATATTCAATAGATGCATAATGCCCTGTTGCAATCCAATATGCTCCTAAAGAATCCGCTTTTTTGAGCATTTCCTGCCATTTTATCAATCTATTACATTTTACACAAGGGTTTGGAGTTCTACCTGCAATGTAGTCATCGACAAAATAATCAATTATGTTTTTCTTAAACGTTTCTGTGAAATCGACTACGTAATGTGGAATCCCTAAATCCATACATATCCTTCGAGCGTCGTTTATTCCATCTAATGAACAACAAGAAGAATCACTTCCTACATTCCCACCAACATCTTCATACTTATAGGTTTTGATAGTAATTCCAATTACTTCATACCCTTGTTCTACTAATAGCCCTGCAGCCACAGATGAATCAACTCCACCTGACATACCAACAAGAACTCTATTTTTATCTAATTTCATAATATTGTTTGAATTAAAAAAGCCATATTTCAAAAAATGAAATATGGCTTAAGTATCGATTAAATACGAAAATTATTTGGTATTTCGCTTTTTCCACATTCTATAGTCTTCAACTAAACCTATTGTTGATTCATCTGGTTTAGTCATTGAAGTTTTTAAATAGATTTTCTTTTTAGATTTTTCAACGAAACAAATTGGCATATCTGCTCCACCGTAGCTACCATTAGAAGATACATATTCTTCAGAATTAAACTTGGATATGTTAATCATATATGGAGAATTTTTGTCGTAACTAAAAATTTTAATTGACCCTAATGAATCGAAATCAAAAGAAATTTTACCACAAAGAACTCCATTTTTTTCGTATAACTCTTTACGTACATTTCTAATGCCTTCCATATCACGTTCCAAACGATCGCCCTCGTGATAATCAGTAACTATTTCAGCAAAATCTTTCATAGATACGTCTTTATCATTATCTTTTTTGGACATAATATTCGTAAAAGTTATTACACCTGAACCAGAATGTTCTGTTTTAAATGTATATTCATACTCTTTCGTTTCTACCCCTAAACAACTTGATAGAACAAGTATACAAACTGCAGCTAAAATCGTGCAAAGAAACTTTTTCATTTTCAATTTTTATAGTTTTAATATTTAAAAGCCAAATATAATCAAAAAAGGAATAAATGTCAACAAAATTTGGATATGTAACAATAATAGGTAAACCCAATGCTGGGAAGTCTACTTTAATGAATTCTCTTTTGGGTGTGAAATTATCTATAATTTCTCCAAAACCACAAACTACTCGAAAACGAGTTTTAGGTATTTTAACTGAAGAAAACACACAAATTGTATTTTTAGATACTCCCGGAATTCTAAAGCCAAGATATGAACTACATAAATCGATGATGGAAATTGTTACGCAGTCTCTTGAAGATGCAGATGTTATTTTAGCAATTGTTGATGCAAGTGAACAAAAAACTTTCGAAAATGTCCAAATTCCTTTTTTAGAACAATATTGCGTTGATGCAAACAAACCTTCTTATTTACTTATCAATAAAATGGACGCTTTGTTTAACAAAGCAGTAGTTTTACCCGCTATTCAAAAAGTTTTAGATCGGGGTGTCTTTAAAGGGTATAGAGCAATTTCAGCACTAAAAGGAATGTTTACCGATGAAATTTTACCAATGATTTCAGAATCAATTCCTGAAGGTGAATTTCACTACGAAACAGATGTTCTTTCTACCCAACCTGAACGCTTTTTTGTATCTGAGATTATTCGTGAAGTAGTATTTTACCAATATAAAGAAGAAATTCCTTATTCAACAGAAGTACAAATAGTTGAGTTTTCTGAACGCGAAACTGGGAAATGGCATATACACGCCGAGCTAATTGTTGAAAGAGATTCTCAAAAAGCTATAATAATCGGTTCAAAAGGTTTAAAAATCAAACAACTTGGCGAAAAAGCCCGTTCACTAATTGAAGAACATTTAGAACAGAAGATATTTCTTGAATTGTTTGTAAAAGTTCGAGGTGATTGGAGAGACAATAAAGGTGCTTTGAATTCATTTGGGTATTCTTCAATGGATATGTAATTATTACCTCGCCCCCATAGAAAGGGGGCTTTCACACAAAATAAATCACTCTATGCAAAAAAAATTATATATTGCCGTTATGTGGCATATTCTTTCTTACAATGCAAATATCTTCCAAATTTAGGAATCCTTTTTTATGACTATTCTTACTCCAAAAAAAGCACTAAACAAAGCTTTCCTAAAAGTAAAAACGACAGTTGAAGAAATCAACAATTTCAAAAATGCTTTGAAATCATTACGTTCTAGAATTAATGTTAATGAATCTGAAGAATATAACAAAAATATCGTCCGAGATTTTTTCAAAGAAATTGCTTTCAGGGATTATAACGTTAATACTTCCAAAAGAATAGACCTTTCCATTGCTGAACTTGGTCGTAACTTAGTAATTTTTGAAGTTAAAAAACCGAATTCTACTGATATGATTACCGATTCAAATTTGAATTGTAAATCTATGTATCAGTTGATTTTCTATTATTTGAAAGAACTTCATACAAACAAAAATACGCAATTAAAACATTTGATTATAACAAATTGTAAAGTGTTTTACATTTTTAATGCAAGCGATTTTTACAAACTTTTTGGGAAAAACAGTGATTTAAAACGTGATTTTGAAAATCAGTATATTGATAATTCGCCAGGTACTGATTTTTTCTACAATCGAATTGCTCCTAAGTATGTTCAAGGTGTCGGCATTACGGCAACAAAAGTAGATTTAGACGAATATTTTAAGTTTTTGGATAATGTTAAAGACGACCAAGAACTCATTGATTTGTATAAAATATTTTCTCGTGAACATTTATTGAAGTTACCGTTTGCAAACGATTCTAACACACTTAACACAAAATTTTACAATGAACTACTCCATATTATTGGATTAGAAGAACGGGCTGAATCCAAAAGCAGTTCCAAGAAAATTATCACAAGGAAAGAACAAACCAAAAGAAATCACGCCTCGCTTTTAGAAAATTGTATACTGAATCTACAAGAAAGCTACAAATTATCTTCTTTGCCAAATAATGAAAATTATGGTACTACTCCTGATGAAATAGAATTT
>JBDNFX010000037.1:0-2257 GCA_041689575.1 Kapaibacterium sp. (SeqCode) | reverse complement strand
TAACTCTTTTTCACTTTCTAAGAATGAAAGTGAAAAGTCAATATTTAGTTTCATAACTGTTTCGTACAGTGTAGTGAAAGATTAAGTTACTTTTTATAGTGTAATATAAATAATTTATTCAACTATTCAATTTCTTTCACGTATTTTTGTAAAATTTTATAGACTATTCAATATTATCAGTGAAACTACTTTTTTATAGTACTTTGTCGGGACTTCTACTAGGTTTAGCCTTCCCCCCATTACCCTTTTGGTTCTTAGCCTTTATTGGATTTATTCCATTATTGATTGCTTTAGAAGAATCTACTTCTAAAAAAAGTAGTTTTTCTATACTATACCTTACTTTTTTTGTATACCATGGTTTAACAAATTGGTGGATATCTTCTTGGCAACAGAACACTGATCCTTATTTGTTTGCAGCAGGTATAGCTGTTTGGATTGTTCATCCATTCTTTTTAATGGTTCCAGCAGTGTTTTATTTGATACTTAAGAAATATATTGGCTCTGAAAAAGCAATAGCACTATTTCCTTTTTTGTGGACATTGTTTGAATGGATTCATTCATTAGGTGAGTTATCTTACCCTTGGCTTTCTGTTGGTTACACACAACTCACAAACATTCATTGGGTTCAATTTGCAGATTTAGGTGGAGTTTGGTTAGTTACATTAATGATTGTATTTGCGAATTCATTATTGTTTCGTTTTTATATGCAGTATAAAAAAATAGATTCTTTCTCTTTTAAAATTCTCCTTCTAACTCCTAAACTTCGAGCTCCTATTATTGGATTTCTTTGTTGTTTGATTTTACCTTATGCCTATGGATTTATAAAATTTAGACAATTCGACTACGAAAAATTATTACTACACAACCCAAAAACAACTATTTCAATTGTTCAACCGAATATAAATCCTTGGGAAAAATGGGAAGATGTTCGAGCTCAAGGAATTAAAGGTCAACTACAGATACATTTCAATCTTTTAGATTCTTTACATAAAACAAAAAAGAAGGAAGATCTTTCTATTTGGTGCGAAACTGCACTACCTGATTTATTATTTGAACCAAGAAACACGGAAGAATTTGCTTCAATCTTAAAATATGTTGATTCTAATTCAATTTCAATATTAACTGGTTTTGCAGATATTAAACGATACAATACAAAAGCAGAAGCTTCACCCACGGCAAAAGAAGCTGGAAATGTTTTTTTTGAAACATTTAATGCAGCAGTTTTACTTTCACCTCAACCACATTTGAATACTTTGAATGTGCATAGAAAAATGAGATTAACTCCATTTGCTGAACGTTTGCCTTATGCAGAATCGTTTTCATTTGCAATCGAAGCTCTTAAGTGGGGTGTTGGAATTTCTTCTTGGGGTATAGGAAAAGAACAAAATTCTTTAAAATTTGTAGATTCGAATGGATCTACTATTAAAGTTGGAACAATAATTTGTATTGAATCTATTTATCCTGATTTTGTAAGGCAATATGTTATTCCTAATGTTGAAGATAATTCTTCCGCAAAAGTATTAGTTGTCATAACAAACGATGCTTGGTATGACCATACTCCAGGACCGAGACAACATTTTTATATTTCTGCTATGAGAGCAATTGAAACTCGACGAGTAGTTGTAAGAAGTGCAAATACTGGTGTTTCAGGATTTATTTCCCCTTTAGGTGAAACAATTTACGAATTGCCCCAATATACTCGTGTTGCAGGTAGCGCAACGATACCATTAATGTCCCAATCTACTTTTTATATACTTCAAGGCGATTGGATTCCAAAAGGTTGTTTATTGATATGTGTTTTATTTCCAGCTTATTATATAATCAGAAAAAGAATTGGTTCTGTAAAATAATACTTTGTACTATTTTCATTCTTTCATTCAATAAAGTTTTTACACAAGATATTTCAGTGCAATATACTTTTCCGACTAGTCATTGGAATTACAATCTTACCATAGGTGAAGGTACAGAATTGCTTAGTTTCTATTTTAATTTAATTCCTAACAAACTATTTGAAAACGAATTTACTGGAATAGAAAACGCAACGAATACTTTCTATAGAACTGCTCTGTTATTTGGAATAGTTGTTCCATTATCTACAACTATTTCGAATGGGACAGCTTGTTTGTCTTATGCTTTAAATGAGAAAAGTACAAACTTTCAATTCGAAAATCAATATAGATTTTGGGACAATACTCTTACCACTATCCCGGCTTTACCAAATACTACTGTATCAGAAATTCAAAGAAATTTTAATTCT